>NZ_JAWOWF010000912.1:0-500 GCF_033340295.1 Vibrio sp. 1401 | reverse complement strand
AGGCGCATAAGTTCTTTGCTGTTGAGCGATGCTGGCAACTCCTTCGGGATACCCCAAGCGCGTTTGGTCACCCCTGGCCAGAAAGCTCGGCCGTCTCCCTGGCCGGGCACAAACAATCAACCAAAGCCAAGACTAAGATCATTCCAGATAACATTCTTAGGCACCTGTTCCAGCACGCCGAATCCCTGCTCGGTCAAGCTGACACCTTGCTGGCACATCGGGATGCGTTGGCTGACTTCAAACCTTGTTCTGAAAAGCGAACGACACAAGCCAGTGAAATGTCTCGCTACCTGAAAAGCCGCGGTTGGGATTCAGGGCTCGGCGCATTGAACAGCACACTCCTCGACCTGCGTGATGGATGCTTTGTCATCATTCTGGCGACGACTGGCATTCGAGCCCATGAGCTCGGCAACATCCGGCGGGATCAGTGGCACAGTGAAGTTCGAGATGGCGAACGGTTCTACTTCCTCGGCTCACGCTCGGACAAAACTTACGCGGGC
>NZ_JAWOWF010000911.1:0-500 GCF_033340295.1 Vibrio sp. 1401 | reverse complement strand
GTTCTCAATACGAGCCTTAGATTTTTCGCCCCTCTCTTGCTCATACATGGCAAACAAGCCAGAGTACTTGATCACATGGTCTGTTTGCTCGTGCAACGGCATCTCTAACGTGTCGTCTTCGAGTGCGGTAATAAGTTCGATAAAGCGACCTAATGCCCCAGCCGCTCGACCCGCGAGCACTTGTTCATCCAACATCGCAACGCTGGCTTCCCACATCGTGCAACCACGATCACGCGCCGCACGGCGAATGGTTTCTAGTGTCTTGTCACCTAAACCACGAGTTGGCGTATTCACCACACGTTCAAATGCAGCATCGTCATTACGGTTGGCCATCAAACGCATGTAGGCCAGTGCGTCTTTGATTTCCTGACGCTCGAAGAATCGCATACCACCATAAATGCGGTATGGTAGACCAGCTTGAATCAACGCTTCTTCCAGTACACGAGACTGGGCGTTGTTGCGGTACAGCATTGCTGCGTCATTCAACGCTCCACCTTTGT
>NZ_JAWOWF010000910.1:0-500 GCF_033340295.1 Vibrio sp. 1401 | reverse complement strand
CAAGAGGGCTGGCGGATTTTACTCAATGTGGGAGCGAACCTCGCGACGATCTCTTCTCGCAGTTTTGGAGTGGCGGATTACATCGCCAAAGGTAAGTTTGGTATTGGGCCAACGATTGACAGCTACGCACTGATTGCGCAACGCAAGTTCGACTACGTTGGCTTTGCTTATGATCAAGACTTTACGCTGATGCCTACCTATATTGCACAAATCAATCGGGGCAAGAGTGATAAGTTGGCAGAGTCCTTTATTGCTCATTTGCTTTCGAAAGAAGTACAAGAGCAGATGGAAAGCAGTACCTTCTCCAAAACAGCGCTTGACGATACGGCTCGATACGGTGGAGAAAATCCCGTTCTCGACCTAGAACAGGTAATGCCACGTGAAGCGTTAATCAACTTGATTTTTGATACCGCGATCACCAAGCGTCTTCCGGAGCTTCAAGATGCTTGGCTCTCGCTCATTAAATTGAATCGACTCGCCGACGGAAAACCAGAGAAACA
>NZ_JAWOWF010000909.1:0-501 GCF_033340295.1 Vibrio sp. 1401 | reverse complement strand
CTGACGTGATGAGGATGTTTTTAATAGAAAGATCTTCCTCCCCGTAAACTTGCACTGAAATAGTGTCACCAGTATCGAGTAGGTAATCTTGTTCGTTTGAATTCGCGCTAACAAAAGTACTGAAAAGTAGCAGAGCTAGGCCAATTAACTTGAATAATGGATTCATTAACATTCCTTGTTACAACGAAAATTGCGCGCTTAATGTCCAGACATTTTGGTCGTAGCTATAACCTGAACGATTGGATGTTTTGTCTTGATATTGCCAATCCGCTTTCAATTGAATCCAGCGTCTAATTTGATAATCAACGCCAGCGGAAAGGGTATATCGTTCGTCGTTTCTCGTGATGCCGGTGTAATCATCTTCTTGATAAATGCCACCTAAACGAGTGGCTAAATAGCTGTTCCAATCGTGTTTGATATCTAGGCGATAACGAGTCTGTAAGTTGTAGTCACCATCTTGGTCAGGGTTGACGGCTGCTTGGGTAGTTTTGACCGTCACCA
>NZ_JAWOWF010000908.1:0-501 GCF_033340295.1 Vibrio sp. 1401 | reverse complement strand
ATATCCGCACGGAAACCTGCGGTATCCGCGTTCGACAAGTTATTCGAACGAACGTGTTGCGCTTTAAGAACTCGGCTTGCACCGGAGGTTGCTGTAAATAACAAGCTATCCATGCAGAGCTCCTATTACACCGCGTTGAACAAGGCTTGAGTGAGCTTGTCGCTGGTCGAAATCGTTTTTGCGTTCGCTTGGTAGTTACGTTGTGCTGTCATCAGTGCCACAAGCTCACTGGTTAGGTCGACGTTTGAGCCCTCTAATGCACCTGGAGTCAAGTTACCCAGCGTGCCAGAACCCGGAACGCCCATGATCGGCGCACCAGAGCTAAAGCTTTGTGTCCACGCAGTGCCGCTCACTTTTGCTAGACCTTGCGTATTAGCAAAATCAGCCAGAACCACTTGGCCTTGAAGCTGTGATTGACCGTTAGTGTAAGTTGCGTAAACCATGCCGTTGTCTTCTACGCGCACGCCTGCAAGCTCACCAGATGTGTAACCGTTCGGGCTG
>NZ_JAWOWF010000907.1:0-501 GCF_033340295.1 Vibrio sp. 1401 | reverse complement strand
TGGGGACCAGCGAAAGACTACAACCCAGAGAAGAACCCAAGAACAAACATTGGCATCAGCGCAATTGCTCAATATGCATTGAATGCATGGACCTTCGAAGCCAGCGTACGTAATGATGAAAACAACCAGTTTGGCAACAACACTACGTGGCAAACCGCAGCAGGTTGGAAAGTTTACGAAGGATACGAATTAACGCTGAGCCACGGCACTGCATTCCGTGCGCCTAGCTTTGTTGACTTGTATTACCCTGGCTATGAAATGCCGAACTTAAAGCCTGAAGAGACAAAAAACACGGAACTATCGTTATCTGGTGTGGCATCGATTGTTGATTGGACTGTAACTGGGTATTACAACCAAATTGAAAACATGCTGATCTGGAAAGGTGCGGGCATGCAAAACATTGGTGAAGCTGAGATTAAAGGTATCGAACTAGAAGTTAAACTCGATACTGATATTGTCTCTCATGAGTTCTACCTAGATTACAAAGATCCTGTCGACAAG
>NZ_JAWOWF010000906.1:0-501 GCF_033340295.1 Vibrio sp. 1401 | reverse complement strand
GATATTGATACTGCCTTTGTTCCAGCCCCCTTTGCGTTTCAATACTTCCACATTTACGCCCTGTTCATGACCTTGCAGCTTTAAGCTCAATGACACAGGTAGGGACAAGCGATTTGCCATGCTCGGTTTGAGCATAAAAAGCGGACAAGCGCCTTGTTCACTGGCAACCTGTAAGCGTTTTACTTGGTGGATTTCTAGTTCGTCTTGCCATAGCAATACGTTGGCACAAACACCACTTTTCAGACACTGTTCTGCGGCCCACAAAGCATCTCGATGATGTGTAGGATTTACGACCCAAACTTGGTTTATATCTAAGCCAATATTGTGTAGAAACAGCGAATTCATTAACGCTGGAGGTTGAATGAATGCGGTTACCCCTCTCGAAAGAGACGCTTTTAGATATGGAGCGAGTAAACGCAGTTCACCAATACTGCCTACGGATTCCATCTCTACCACACCGTGAGAAGGAAAGCCGCCACCAAACAATTCATCTAGCTCAGC
>NZ_JAWOWF010000905.1:0-502 GCF_033340295.1 Vibrio sp. 1401 | reverse complement strand
AATTTTCTGGGTGTGACGACGCCAAGGGTTTTGTTTATTACGATATCTATCGATATGTTGTCTGCAATATGGTGATGACGGTTACAAAGTTACCTTGATGTGTGCACGTTGATAAATACAGATAATGCATAAAAACGGCTGTTGGTGAGTCGATTCTCAATTCGCTGAATGGCGTCATTTAACGGCGTTAAGCCACTTATTAACCGCGTACCCATTGAGCTCATTGTTCGTCAGTCGATGATCTCTAAGCTCCATCAATGAGTCGAGTGGGCTTGAAAAATCATTAGAAATATTTTCCTCAAATGACAGGAATTATTGTTGTCGTTGTGACCAATCTCCGACTAAAATCCGCGCTGAATCTCAGTTTCATCTCAAACGAATCCCGAATTACTTTTTTATAGACTGCCTCACAGTTCTCTGCGAGGCAGTTTTAGTTGTTGGAAAGGTTAAAAACATGCCTAAAAGCCAAAACATCAACCAACGAATGTCCATCGTGGCATTA
>NZ_JAWOWF010000904.1:0-502 GCF_033340295.1 Vibrio sp. 1401 | reverse complement strand
GAGAACCGGATAAAGCGAAGAACGCTGAATAGGGACGAAGTTGAGGCGGAGATTGCTGCGATTAAGCGAATGAAGTTCGACAGCGTGTTACTGGTAACGGGTGAGCATGAGACCAAAGTTGGGATGAAATACTTTCGCGAAATGGTGCCAATTATCAAGCAGCGATTTAACTATTTAGCGATGGAAGTCCAACCGTTGGATCAGGACGAATACGCCGAGCTCAAAACATTGGGCCTTGATGCGGTGATGGTGTATCAAGAAACCTATCATCCCAAAACATATGCTCAGCATCATTTACGTGGCAATAAAATGTAGTTCCGATACCGGCTTGGAACGCCTGATAGGTTGGCAAAGGCGGGGATCGACAAAATCGGTCTTGGCGCTTTGATTGGTTTGGAAGAGTGGCGCACCGACTGCTTTTTTGCTGCTGCGCATCTGGATTACCTTGAGCGTACTTATTGGCAATCGCGTTATTCGATTTCTTTTCCTCGTTTACGCCCTT
>NZ_JAWOWF010000903.1:0-502 GCF_033340295.1 Vibrio sp. 1401 | reverse complement strand
AAGCAGGTTGCCAACAAAGTCGTCGATAGACTTTTGTACTTCTTCAGGTTGATAAGCAACGGTCGAGATGTCGACACCCAGCGGCAGCGTTGCCTGGTAGTTAGCGATGATGTCTTGAATCGTATCGCCAAGTGACACCACGTTAATGCCTTGAACTGGGCTCACAGCCAAGGTGACAGCGGGCTCTCCGTTGTAGCGGTTTTCTGCCAATGCTGGTGTTTGATAACCCATGGTGATGTCGGCGATGTCACCAAGACGAATCAACCCCGAGCCAAACTCGCCGGTGCCACCATTGATGATTAAATTGCGAATGTCTTCTAGAGACTGAAACTCACTGGTTTGCGCAATACGAATACGCTCTGTACCCGCATCGAATTTTCCCGCTTCGAACGTGCTGTTTTGTGTGCTCAGTTGGTTCCAAACTTGTGCGATCGACAAACCATATTGAGCCAAGCGCTCGTCTGGCATATCGATATGTACAACGCGAGGTTGAATGCCGTGT
>NZ_JAWOWF010000902.1:0-502 GCF_033340295.1 Vibrio sp. 1401 | reverse complement strand
TAGCGGGCGAGCATACTCACCCTGAAATGGGCACGTTAAACATTTCAACAACCCATACTCAAGCGCGCTATGCATTGCCTGATGTCATCAAAGGTTTTACGGCACGTTACCCGAAAGTGTCTTTGCACATGCATCAAGGTACGCCTTCTCAAATGTCTGAAGCGATTGCAAAAGGTACAGCCAACTTTGCGATTGCGACAGAAGCTCTCCATCTTTACCAAGATGCTATCATGTTGCCTTGTTACCACTGGAATCGCTCTATTGTGGTGCCAAAAGATCATCCGTTGGCGAAGAAAGACTTAGTTACTATTCACGATTTAGCTGCTTATCCTTTGGTGACTTATGTGTTTGGATTTACTGGTCGCTCTGAGTTAGATACGGCCTTCAACCGTGAAGGTTTGACGCCGCGAGTCGTGTTCACTGCAACCGATGCGGATGTGATCAAAACGTATGTGCGAATGGGTATCGGTGTTGGTGTGATTGCGAGCATGGCTGTCGATGA
>NZ_JAWOWF010000901.1:0-503 GCF_033340295.1 Vibrio sp. 1401 | reverse complement strand
GTATGATTTTGGAAGAGCCGTATATCATCCATAAAATAGGCACTCCTGCAGAGCGTAAACAATGGGTGAAAGAGCTGTTGGTGAAAGTTGGCTTGCCTGAAACGGCTGTGAACCGTTATCCGCACGAATTCTCTGGTGGCCAGCGTCAGCGTATTGGTATTGCTCGTGCGATAGCACTGAAGCCAAAGCTGTTGATTTGTGATGAATCAGTATCTGCACTGGATGTATCGGTTCAGGCGCAAATTCTAAACTTGTTGCTACAACTTCAACAAGAAATGAACCTTGCCATCATCTTCATCTCTCACGATTTGTCGGTGGTTAAGCATGTCTCCGATAAAGTTGCGGTGATGTACTTTGGTAAAGTGGTGGAAGCGGGGAATGCGAAAGAAATTTACGCGAACCCACAAAACGATTACACCAAGAAATTGCTCTCCGCGATTCCTATTACCCACCCTAAATATCGTAAGAAAAAGCGTGTGGCAGAAAAAAAGCAGCAAGTGGCG
>NZ_JAWOWF010000900.1:0-503 GCF_033340295.1 Vibrio sp. 1401 | reverse complement strand
AACAGGTGGTGAAGTTTCTTGATATTTTGCCTAAAAATCAGAGAGACGTATTGCAAGCGGTTTATCTCGAAGAACTGCCACATCAGCAAGTAGCGGAACTTTTTGACATACCACTGGGCACGGTGAAGTCTCGGTTAAGACTCGCAGTAGAAAAGTTAAGGCACTCAATGCATACGGAGCAACTATGAACAAACATCCAGATAACAACTTGTTAGAAGCATACGCTTCGGGCAGCATTGATGCGGTTTCTGGTCTTGTGGTCGCCACACATTTAGAGACGTGCTCAAAGTGCCGAGCGTATGTAAACCAAGTAGAAGCAAGTCAAGCAAACACAGTGAGTGAAAGTCCATCAGAGTATTCACCTGAGTTTGATGACATGTTGAACGACATTATTAACGCAGAACCTGTGAACGACAATGTGTTGATTCAAGATACAGCTTTCGTCAATGTTGCAGGTATAAGCTTCGAGCTTCCAAAAACGGTATTGCGCTTTGCTGGTTTGT
>NZ_JAWOWF010000899.1:0-503 GCF_033340295.1 Vibrio sp. 1401 | reverse complement strand
AAAAAGGGATGGCACTCACCATCCCTTTTGCGTTTTAATTGGGCTTAGCGAAACTGCGGCATGTAATCGAGGTTCGCTTGAATTGTCTCTTCCAATGCCTGCTCTAGAATCGTTCCTGTTGTGACCAGTGGGTTCAGAATCAACGCTCGGTGCGCCGCGTTACGGTTGCCTGTGACCGCAGCTTCGACAGTGAGCGATTCAAAATCCTTCATCAATTGAATCAGGCGCAGCGTATCTGTTGGGAACGGCGCAACATTCAAAGCGACTGGCCCTGATTTGGTGATCATACAGCTGACTTCCACAGGGCAGTCGTCCGGCAAGCCCGCAATCGCGCCGTTGTTGCGAGTGTTCACGTGCATGATGGTGCGCTTGTCGTTGTAGATAGAGCTCATCAGCTCACAGGCCGCTTTTGAGTAATATTGGCCACCGCGCTTTTCGAGTTATTTTGGTTTCTCGTTAAGCTCTGGGTTGCGGTAGATATCGAACAGACGTTTCCCCATCGC
>NZ_JAWOWF010000898.1:0-503 GCF_033340295.1 Vibrio sp. 1401 | reverse complement strand
CCGTCATTCCGCAGCCAATTTCAGAATTAAAACAATGTGATCCAGTGATCGTTTACAAATGTTAGTGCGACAGACCTCTTGACCGCGATCCCCAGTTTTGATCTATTACTGTTATTTAACGGTCACTTTATTATGTCTGCTTCTCAACCTGTCATTAAACGCCTAGATCACTTAGGGCTGATCGCTGCTTTCTGCCATGAAATCGGCTTACCTGGTATTATTGATCGCGTCATTCCCAAGTACTCGGATCATAACGTTTCACATGGCGATGCGGTCTTGGCGATGATTCTCAATGGTCTTGGCTTTCACAGCAGAACGCTGCATATGTTTTCTGACTTCTTCGAGACGAAGCCTGTTGCCAAGTTGCTTGCTAAAGATATTGAAGCTCACCATTTAACGGACGATGTACTCGGACGCACGTTAGATGCTTTATATGAAGCAGATGTCTCCGCACTTTATCAAGCGATTGCAGAGCATGTCGTTGATAAGCTAGGACTTAAAAC
>NZ_JAWOWF010000897.1:0-504 GCF_033340295.1 Vibrio sp. 1401 | reverse complement strand
ATTGATTCCAGTTCACTTGATTTTGCTCGTCTAATACTGATTCGTTTTTCTTCCACGATACTTCCCTATTCTTTGAAGCAAACTAACGCCGCATTAAGGTGCGAACTACGCAAAACACCTAACCTAAACTGTGCACCTTAAACACTAAAGCCAAGTGTAAACTGAGATCGCCAAGCGTTGTGAGTCACTCTTAAATGCTTTGTTAGGCGCTTCACGCAAATATTTAAAATTGGTTTTAGAACACACCTTTTGGAAAAGTAAAACACATGTAACCCACTGAATTTGATTAAAACCCAAATGCTAAAGCGGCTAAGTCTCTGAAACCCACTGCAACCAAAACACCAAAGAAATTGGCTTTTCAGCGCATAAAAATGGAATTTGAAAAGGCTAACTTTCAGAGCAAAGTTTCAGCAATTAAACGCGTTTCGAAGACAAATAAAATTGAAGCGATTTGAGCCCAAGAAACTAACAACAAACCGACTACAAAGCGGAATGAGGCAACCC
>NZ_JAWOWF010000896.1:0-504 GCF_033340295.1 Vibrio sp. 1401 | reverse complement strand
CGGGGCGGAGCTTGACGAGCAAGGCATTTCAACCGCGATTATTGGAGGCCAGCAAGCGTCTCAAAATCAGCTCCCCTTCTTTGCTCGGCTAATTTTACACAAAACGGGCGACCGACAATTCGCGAATATTTGTGGTGGTTCTATCGTTAATGATCGTTTCATATTAACGGCCGCCCACTGCGTAGAATCCTCGGTTTTTACTGACGGTTGGACAGCGAATGACCTCCGTGTTCTGGTAAAAAATCCAACCATGAACGATGTTTATGTCGAAGAGTTCAAAGACGTTCGCACTATTACGATTCATCCCAACTATGATCCTAATGACATATGGATTAATGACTTGGCGGTATTGGAGTTAACCCGACCAATTACCGATAACGTTCAGTCCATCACTCTGCCTAAAGATTTTGGCGATTACAGCGGCGAATCGGTTTATCAAATCTTTGGATTGGGACAAACGTCCACGGCCGATACCAGTGGCCCGAACTATTTACGATGGGCGGA
>NZ_JAWOWF010000895.1:0-504 GCF_033340295.1 Vibrio sp. 1401 | reverse complement strand
TTCAACTGACATGAAGGACCATATAAGAGCAGTTAGGTATGACACAATTTTTCGCAGCCGCCGGGATCAAGAACCCGCACCTTCAGACCCTTTTACCGCGCTTTATTCGTAAAAAAGCGCTGTTTACGCCTATTTGGCAGACGCTGGATACCGACGATGGCGACTTCCTCGATCTCGCTTGGAGTGAAGACCCCACCAAAGAACCCGCGCAGAACAAACCCATCTTCGTTTTGTTTCATGGCTTGGAAGGATGCTTCTACAGCCCGTATGCAAACGGCCTGATGAATGCGTTTGCGAAATCTGGTTGGTTATCGGTGATGATGCATTTTCGTGGCTGTAGCGGCAAACCGAACAAAAAAGCTCGCGCATACCATTCAGGAGAAGTAACGGACGCTCGCTTCTTTTTGGAACACCTTCATCTGCGCTTTCCAAACAATCCAAAAGTCGCCGTCGGCATCTCCCTTGGTGGCAATATGCTGGCGAACTACTTAGCACAATACAAAG
>NZ_JAWOWF010000894.1:0-504 GCF_033340295.1 Vibrio sp. 1401 | reverse complement strand
CAAAGTTTGGTATATCGATACGCCGTCAGCCTCACCAGCTAACCCTTCGTAATTCTTATTGCTTTTATTGATGTGTTTAACGGTATGGTTGGGCACATCAATGTGCGCTATTCCGTCCATTCTACTTTTGTCACTAATTGTCCAACTTCCCGTCATGTAGCTGTCACCTAAACCTCCTACTTTGCACACAAAGGCGTTGTCAAAGTAAGGGAAGGTCACATGCGAACCATTGAGACAATCACACAGCCAATCGCAACCATCGCTAAGTTTGATTTAGCATTCTCTAGCGTATGTCTTCAGCACCGTTTTAACCAACAAGTTGCCAACATCAGTAAAGGCGTTTCGCACAGTGGAGATGGGCATCTCTACGTCGTCTTAGGGCTGTTAGCTTGGTATTTAGATAAAGAACACGGCTCTTGGTTTATGTTAGCCGGATTGCTGGCATTTGCCGTCGAGTTACCCATTTACTGGACGCTAAAAAACAGCTTTAAACGCCGCCGTCCT
>NZ_JAWOWF010000893.1:0-505 GCF_033340295.1 Vibrio sp. 1401 | reverse complement strand
CACCGCCATTTTGGGACCAAATGGCGGCAACGTCGGGATTGGTTTTGCGATCCCATCGAACATGATGAGAAACCTCACTGAGCAGATTTTAGAATTTGGTGAAGTAAAACGTGGCATGTTGGGCGTTCAAGGTGGTGAAGTGACCTCTGAGCTGGCAGAAGCACTGGGTTACGAGTCAAGTAAAGGGGCATTCATCAGCCAAGTCGTGCCCGATAGCGCAGCGGACAAAGCGGGTCTAAAAGCCGGTGATGTGGTTGTCTCAGTAAACGGTAAGTCAATCGACACTTTCTCTGAGTTGCGCGCCAAAGTCGCCACATTAGGAGCAGGTAAGAAGATCACGCTAGGCGTTATTCGTGATGGTAAGAGCAAATCGTTTGACGTGACTCTTGGCGAGTCCACCAACATGAAAGCCAAAGCGGAAACGTTGCATGAAGGCCTAAAAGGAGCAGAGTTAAGTAACACTACACCAAGTGATGCAATCCAAGGGGTAAAAGTCTCCAGTGTT
>NZ_JAWOWF010000892.1:0-505 GCF_033340295.1 Vibrio sp. 1401 | reverse complement strand
CAAGGTCACCAGGTCGAATTACCAAGATTTCGTCATAAATCTCAATACGTTGTTCCGGCGTTTGCGAACTTTGAGCACGTAACCACAAGTTGTGGATTTCGTTGATCTTTTCAATCTCTTTGTTGTTTTCACTGATGATGCGAGTTTTGCGTTTTAAATCTCGCTCCAGCGCAACAAATTTCTTTTCATATTCTTGAGCGATTTTTTCCAATCGCTTGTCCGCCATTTCTTTTGTGTTGTGCTTAAACTCGCGCAGCGACTGCCAACCTACAAAGGCGATCAATGATGCCACGCCCGCGATGATGTAGAAGAAGTACGTTACCGTCACATTTGCGTAGTTCAGCGATTTATCCGCCACCGTTAATTCACGATCGGTGATTTCGGTGATCATTTGCTTTTCAAGCCTTTGGTAATCCTGACGTAAGGATTTAAGTTCATCTAAAATATAGCGTTCCATTAACGGTCTATCTAATAGATCTGATTCAGAATATTTTTCTTCGGATGC
>NZ_JAWOWF010000891.1:0-505 GCF_033340295.1 Vibrio sp. 1401 | reverse complement strand
GACCCGCGACAGGGTGAATACCAAAACGAACTTCAATACCTTGTGAACGAAGTGCATCAGTAATTTCATGCACCGGGTACTGCGCTTGCGCTACTGCCATGCCGTATCCCGGAGTGATGATTACTGACTTCGAGTTTTTCAGCATTTCAGCCACTTCTTCAGCAGTGGTTTCACGGTGTTCGCCCTGCTCTTCATCACTTGAAATGATAATCTCTTGACCAAAACCACCGGCAATAACACTGATAAACGAGCGGTTCATCGCTTTACACATGATGTATGACAGAATTGCACCTGAAGAACCAACCAAAGCACCTGTTACGATCAATAGGTCGTTTGCAAGCATGAAACCTGCTGCTGCCGCTGCCCAACCTGAGTACGAGTTAAGCATAGAAACAACAACTGGCATATCCGCGCCACCAATGGATGCGACTAAGTGGTAACCAAATGCGAACGCAATTAACGTCATCACGATAAGCGCGAACATGCTGCCATCTGCTTTTACGAA
>NZ_JAWOWF010000890.1:0-505 GCF_033340295.1 Vibrio sp. 1401 | reverse complement strand
AGAACATAGGTTGAGCGCCAGTAGACCGTAGCTGGGTCGCCAGTGCAGGTAGTGGGGTCATAATCGCCAGTAGCACCTAGATACTTAAAACAGATCCTGGAGACATAACGGCCATCACCATAACTGGCAACCGGATAAAGCGCATCCCCAACTGGCGTTCCCTTCCCTTGCTCCTCACCAGAGCGATAATTCTTCATGAAGGAATGCGCGTCTATGATGGTGTTGAAGCGCATTTTGTCTACTTCGGTGCTCACGGCTACAACCCGCCATTGTGCAAAAGCAACGCATGGCAAAGTTGCGAGCACCACAACGGCCAATGACCGCAGGTTTCGCATCAGTAAAAGGGAAGGTCTCGATCTCATTTACAGCTCCAGTTTTTATGCTGGAGCTATTTTCAGGTGGGAGAGTCGTTATCAACGACTGCGTTATTGCCCTTTTAGGGTATGAATACGTGATTTGGAGAGGTTGTGTATTCAGAACAAATGAGAAGCAGGTTACTCATTTC
>NZ_JAWOWF010000889.1:0-506 GCF_033340295.1 Vibrio sp. 1401 | reverse complement strand
GACTGAGATGACTTGTTCCTGAAGTGCATATGCAGAAAAACTGCCAGAGCCCATAAAACGGCTGGCTGCAAAAAGTGAAAGGATGGAGAGGAGAACAATCACGAGGATTAACTCCATTAACGTGAACCCTAATGCAGAGCTGCGAATTTTCATAACCCAACCTTAGGCTTAGAACAAGCGAGATAAGTATACGATGAAATTATGAGATTAATGATAGGTTTGTAACTTTTCGATTCGAAGTGTGAACAGACGAACAAACAACCAATGTCTAGTTATTTTGCCCCTTTGAACGACCAATTTCTTCTTCAATTCGATCATACGTTTCTTTGTTGCTTAGCGTTTCAGAAACGTGCTCAGCGGTTTGCTTAGTTTGCTCCCACTTAGCCTCGTAAGTTTCTGGTTCAAAGCTGATAAATCTTGGTAATACCACATAACCGATCACACCTAAGATAATCAGCACAACCACAAATTCGATTGCACTAAGACCCGATGATTTACGCATATGA
>NZ_JAWOWF010000888.1:0-506 GCF_033340295.1 Vibrio sp. 1401 | reverse complement strand
CTAAAATTACAGAGTGATCTTGGCGATCAAATGTTAGTGAGCGGATATGTGGTAGAGCAGTGCGTTGTGTGTCTTTTACGTATTGGATCAAACAACCTGCGGCGCACAAACCAAGAGAGGCGTGCTCAACACCAAAACCGACAAGATCACGAGTGCCAAACTGCTGGTTCAACTGTTGTTTGGCAGTATCCAGTTCAAACTCCCATACAGGGCGACGACGGTTCCCGTTACGGTTCGACATCAAGTGGACTGGCTCGAAATCTTCAGGGAACAACAACTCACGCGGTGCGGTGCGTTGTAGTTCCGCCATCATGGCTTCTTCGGTTTCTGGCTCCGTTAATTGAAAACGGCCAGAAGTAACGTCTAACGTCGCATAACCAAACTTGCCGTTGTGATGGTAAATCGCAGCGATTAAGTTATCGAGACGTTCAGAAAGCAGTGCCTCATCGGTTACGGTGCCTGGCGTGACAATGCGTACTACTTTACGCTCAACAGGACCTTTGCTC
>NZ_JAWOWF010000887.1:0-507 GCF_033340295.1 Vibrio sp. 1401 | reverse complement strand
TTTATTTAATTTGGAATGTGCACGCTTTAGCAACTGACTTTCGCTCGCACCAGCGGTGTAGTGGTACGTTTCAGCCAAAAACAAGCCTTCAAGCTTATCACGTTCAATACCAAGCTTCTGTGCCATCTCTTTTTCTGACAACCCTGAAAGGTCGTGTTGAACATACGGTGCGCTTTGAAGTTGCTCTAACCACTCAGAAAAACGACTACCTTCAACAAACGTGATGGCAAATTGATGTTCTTTGCCTGTATTGAGTAGCTCTAACGCCTCGTAAAGCGATACATTTGGCTCGAGTTGGTAAGTGCCTGCTCGTACTTGAAGAAGCTCTGGGTAAAGATGGGGCATTAAGCGAGTGTAATCAGACGCTTTTATGATGTTCTCTTTCACCAAATCGCGCATTACACGATGAAAGCTTGTGCCGTTTTCGACAGTGAACAGTTGAGGTTGCTCAATTAAAATTGGCGAGTTAACGTATTGCTTTGTTTGTGAAACAACGTAAAAAAACCC
>NZ_JAWOWF010000886.1:0-507 GCF_033340295.1 Vibrio sp. 1401 | reverse complement strand
GGTGCTCAACAACCGTTACCGTGATATCGGTCAAGATGAATTCTTGAAGGTTGCACGTCACCAAACGAATGAAGTTCATGGTGACCATAAAGAAACCATTCATGGACATAAAACGACACAAGTAAACAGTACGTTTACCGAGACAGTCGAGCAAGACGTTACCGTCACATACAACGCGAACGAAGCCCAGTATGTGAAAAACAATTTTGACTTAGAAATTGGTGATAACCGTACGACTAAGATCGGTAAAAATGATGACTTAGATATTGGCGAAAACAGTAACCTTACTATCGGTGCGTCTAAGAGTTCAGATATTGGTGCGGATGATAACCAGACGGTTGGTGGCAACTTAACGGTATCAGTGAAAGGGAACACCGCTTATAAAGCTGATGGTGCAACGCAAATTATCAGTGGCGACAAGATTGTATTGAAAACGGGTGGTTCCTCTTTAGTGATGAACAGTGATGGTTCAATAAAGTTATCAGGCTCGGCTATTACGATCGAAGG
>NZ_JAWOWF010000885.1:0-507 GCF_033340295.1 Vibrio sp. 1401 | reverse complement strand
CGGACCAAAGGCTTGCATCGTGAGTTTGATTGGTTTCATATTTGGCCCTTACTGCTGTGAAAGTTGCTTAATGATGTCGCTGATTGCTTGCTCTTGCTCATTGGATAATTCACTATCCTGTGCTTCAGCAAAGAAATCTTTGAACATGTCAATTTCACTGCGAGCGAGCTTAGCTTGCGCCATTTCTTGCTCGACACCAATTAGCATTCCTGGCTTCTCTAGGTGCAAAACATTCGGGTAAACCGTACGAAGTTTCTCCATCGGATTCAAAATGGCGTGTTTATCCATTAATCTCACCAGTAAATAATCTTCATTTTGCGGCTCCGTTTTGCCCCACTCTAGAATTTGTTCCAATTCGCCTTCAACGATACGCATTTCATGAGGCGCAGTTAACTCAATATGTTCCGCCCCAATAAAGCCATCTTTGCCGATTTCAACTAATGTGAAGCCTTTCTTTTGATTTTGTTCACCGAAGCTGTACTTCATCAACGAACCAGAATAACGAAT
>NZ_JAWOWF010000884.1:0-507 GCF_033340295.1 Vibrio sp. 1401 | reverse complement strand
ACTCGCTGTTTTCAAAACTGGTACAAAACGATGTTAGCAAACTCGATACGGCTCAAGCGGTACGTGATTTGAATATTGAACTGGTATTAACCGCGCACCCCACGGAAATCACTCGCCGCACCATGATCAATAAACTGGTCAAGATCAACGAGTGTTTATCCAAACTAGAACTCAGCGACCTGTCTTCTAAAGAACGCAAAAAAACAGAGCGTCGCTTAGAGCAACTTATCGCACAAAGCTGGCATTCTGACGTGATTCGTCAACAACGCCCTACTCCATTGGATGAAGCGAAATGGGGCTTTGCCGTAGTAGAAAACTCACTGTGGGAAGCTGTGCCAGATTTCCTACGTGAAATGAATGATCGTCTGAAGTCTTACCTAGGTGAAGGTTTACCAATTGATGCTCGTCCAGTGCATTTCTCTTCTTGGATGGGGGGTGACCGTGATGGCAACCCGTTCGTTACTCATAGCGTAACGCGTGAAGTACTGCTTCTGTCTCGTTGGAAAG
>NZ_JAWOWF010000883.1:0-507 GCF_033340295.1 Vibrio sp. 1401 | reverse complement strand
AGGGCTAGACCTGTCATGGTACAAATGATGATGGTATCGAAGAAGGTACCTGTCATCGAAATCAAACCTTGTTTAACACAAGAGTCTGTTTTCGCTGCTGCTGCGGCCATTGGCGCGCTACCCAAACCCGATTCGTTGGAGAATACACCACGCGCAATACCAGATTGTATTGCCAACATGATGCTAGCACCTAGGAAACCGCCCGTTGCTGCGGTAGACGTGAAAGCAGATACCAACACAAGTTCAACAGCATTTAGTAGTTGATCTGCGTTCATGATGATCACGCTAAGACACGCCAACACATAAAACAGCGCCATTGCTGGAACCACTTTACCTGCAACACTTGCGATAGATTTGATGCCACCTAGAGTTACAAATGCAACCAAAAGCGTCAGGATGAAAGCTGCAAGCTCACGGTTTACACCTAGAGAGATTTCACTTGCATCAAGAATCGCATTTACTTGCGGGAACGTACCGATACCAAAACAAGCAACCCCAAGTGAGAAT
>NZ_JAWOWF010000882.1:0-507 GCF_033340295.1 Vibrio sp. 1401 | reverse complement strand
AATCCGGCCTTTTGGGCTAAAGGGCGCTCAAGTATTGGCGCAGAGTCGACAAAAGGGCGATAACCAAACTGACCCACTTCTTCTTCTATGAGCTTACCCAACTTGTTGAGCTGCTTTCTGACCAGCTTATGGTAATCACGCCCTAGCGCATAGCGGCTAATATAAGCATGATTTTTATTCGCGAGATTTGAAGCGAATTGCGCTTCTGGCGGTAGGTAGTCCATCCGGACGCTGATAACGCGAACGGTTCCCGGTAATAACTCATTGGGTCTGGCGCGCATCATTCCGTGACGAGCCATCCAATCCATTGAGCCGTGATAGCCAGCATCTAGCCATTTTTGTAGTGCGGCTTCATGTTCACTAAGATCAACGTCGCAGATGCCCACTTTTTGAAAGCCGAGCTCTTTTCCCCAAACTTTGATTTGTTGTGCGAGTTGTTCGTAGTTCATGTTTTATCACCGAGATAAAGGGGGGCGGGATCTTAACGGATCTATTCTATTGGTGCTA
>NZ_JAWOWF010000881.1:0-507 GCF_033340295.1 Vibrio sp. 1401 | reverse complement strand
TTTTGTGGTCACATATCATCCAGTGACCTTAGGTGATGAGAAGCCTGAGGCAAGCTTTCAAGCGCTCTTAGGCGCATTAGATGAATTTCCCAATCATCAAGTAATCCTTACTTATCCGAATGCTGATGATGGAGGGCGACGTATTATCCCTATTTTGGAACAATATGCTCAAGCTAACCCACAACGTGTTTTAGCTATTCCATCTCTTGGGCAAGTACGTTACTTGAGTGCGGTAAAGTATGCTGATGCTGTGATTGGTAACTCTTCGAGTGGGATTATCGAAGTGCCTGCATTTGACGTACCTACCGTGAATATTGGTTCAAGACAGAAAGGGCGTTTGGCCGCCAAGAGTGTCCTAAATTGTAAGCCTGATCAAATAGATATCTCTGCTTCAATACGTGCGGCTGTACAGAGAGCTTACAAAAAAGATAGCAACGAGGTTGTCTTAAATCCTTATGGGAAAGGCAATACAAGCGGACAGGTGATTGACATGATTAAAACTTTACG
>NZ_JAWOWF010000880.1:0-508 GCF_033340295.1 Vibrio sp. 1401 | reverse complement strand
AGTCTTCCGTGTCAGCGTATCAGGTATTGTGGACAGCGACAGCAATCCGATTTTTGAGGCACTAGATGTTTCAAATGCCTTTGTTGACACCACCATCAGTGATGAAACGGATCCGGGTCCAGAAGATACGGTCACCGTCACCATGACAGGTCCAGCGAATGTCGTAGAAGGTGACACCACCACAGAGTACACCGTGACACTGAGCGAGCCGGCACCAGTCGGCAGCGTTGTCACATTAGCTTACAGCTACACCACTGCGTCAGGTGATGACATCACCGAAACCACTCAAGCGATTATTGGTGCCGATGGCGTAACAGCGACGTTTACCATCGATACGGTGGATGACGTTTACGCCGAAGGCGATGAAGTGTTCCGCGTCAGCGTATCGGGTATTGTCGATAGCGACAGCAATCCTATCTTCGAAGCACTGAACCTAGATAATGCGTTCGTCGACACCACCATCAGCGATGAAACCGACCCAGGTCCAGAAGATACGGTTACCGTGACC
>NZ_JAWOWF010000879.1:0-509 GCF_033340295.1 Vibrio sp. 1401 | reverse complement strand
ACCCACATTATCTGAGTGATTAATGACTGGTTTGTGGCTTCTCCGGTTCTTGTCGGTGTTGATGGAGGCCTGCTCGAGCCGTCATCGTGTTATCGAACATGTCACCAATCATTTTCCAAGAGCAAGCATCAGTCACCAAGCTGAGATAGGTGTGGGCAGGTAAGTAGCATTATGAGATGCGATGTCTAACTTAGGCTTCGTTCCAGTTTGGTTCTTCTAGCGCTGGCCAGAGCATCAAATCATCAATACCAACGTCCTTAAAGCCTATCTTTGAGTAATAGCTTTTAAGCGCTTCTACGCTTTCCTCTGAGCGATCTTCTAAAGGAAGCGCCTTTAGACCAATGATGTCGTAAATCGATGTAAAGCGTTCAATAAAGTCCTCAATTAAGGCTTTGGAATACTTATTTCCTCGATGCTCTTTCTTTACCTTTAGTTCGTGAATCACTATGAGGCGATCTGGTTCTGGGCAGATTCCCCAACGCATTGTTTCGTTACGTTTTGCGATGCTT
>NZ_JAWOWF010000878.1:0-509 GCF_033340295.1 Vibrio sp. 1401 | reverse complement strand
AAAGTGAGAAATAAAGGCCCTTACTGGGTGATATACCCTCTTAGTCAATATCCTGAATTGGATCACAATGAATATCATGCCCAAATGGTATGGCAAGTTAATGAGATGAAAATAAAACAAAAATAATGAAGTTATCAGAAGCTTACCCAATTAAACAAAAAAATTATTCGACGACCAGCAAAATGCTCCTTTTGGTTTTTGCCACTTCTTTATTGCTCGCAAATGTCATATTGCTCCAACAAACTCGGGTCTTAGCGCAAAGTTTTACTGATGAGCAAAAACAAGCGACATGGTTTTTATTCCAGTTATCGAAAGAGCTTTCTGAGCTCGTCAGTGAAGCACGTCGACTGGACGAAAATGTTTTAAAAATAGAAGGAGCAGAACTTCAGTATGAGCTTGCTTGGAGCCGTTTTGATTTATTAATAAATAGTAAAGACGTCTACACCTTTTTTTCTCGCAATCACATTCAACAATATTTTTTGCAACTGTTTAATGAGTTTAAGGAGTTA
>NZ_JAWOWF010000877.1:0-509 GCF_033340295.1 Vibrio sp. 1401 | reverse complement strand
GCTGGGACAAGTTCTGCCTTTTGCATGGTGAGGACCAACTCAGTTATCAATAAAACGGTAGGAAAGACTTTTCTACTTAACTGAAATATAAGCATTTACCTTTATGCTTATGGATTAAGTATGTATAGGGAGTTGGAAAGATCAAAAATTAATTCAACACTGTTTTATTTTTTATATTGAAATTAGATTGAAAATGACAGGAAGCAGTGAACTATCTTTTTGATTAATTCTTAGTTGATGAATATCAATAGGATTTACAAGATGGAATTTAATAATATTTATATTACTTATTTTTTAAGGACAAATTGAATAACACGATGAAATAAAAAGAGTTGAGAGAAAAGAAAGTAATGAAGCAGTCTTTACTTCATTACTTTGACATAAATTAATCAGAAATAGGCTCCACAATGAGGATTATTCCATCGATCGCGACGATTTTTACGCGAGTACCGGCTGGGATATTTTGCTCACATTGTGCTGACCAGGTGGTATCGGCGATGCGAATTCTG
>NZ_JAWOWF010000876.1:0-509 GCF_033340295.1 Vibrio sp. 1401 | reverse complement strand
GCGTGGCTTTAATCCACTGTAAGTATTGCGGTGTTTGAGGCGCAGACAACTGTTGCAGTTGTTCCAACAAACTATTCATCTGAACATGGCTGTTGTCGCTTCCTCGTTGGCTGAGTCGAGCTTTGACTCGTTCACAGGTCGTCTGCAAACGAGCGTCGGAAATGGGTTTGAGCAGGTAATCTGCCGCATTTTGCTCAAACGCTTTAATGGCATAGTCATCATAAGCAGTAACAAACACGATCAAAGGCGGGTTGGCCAAACGATTGAGTTTTTGCGCCAAACTCATGCCATCTAACACGGGCATACGAATATCGAGAAAGGCAATATCAGGTTGGCTTTGCTCAATGGCGAGCAAGGCTTGTTCGCCATCAGCTACCTTGGCAACGATGTCCAACTCCGGCCACACTTCCGCGAGGCTTTTGTCGAGATGATGCCGCAATAACGGCTCATCATCGGCGATAATAGCAGTAAACCCTGTATTCATTTCACTGTTCCTTACTTGTCATTGG
>NZ_JAWOWF010000875.1:0-509 GCF_033340295.1 Vibrio sp. 1401 | reverse complement strand
AAGCTTCATCAGCAACACACCAAGGTTCCATGACAGAATCTTTGTGACCCGGAATCAAACGCTTGTCTCCTTGTTTAAGCTGTTCTTGCGGTTGCCATTTTTGAGGCGCAGTGGTGCGGAACGTTTTCTGTTCAACAATAGGAATAAACTGCATTTGTGGCGAGCGGACTTCATCTCGCAGAAAACGGTAAACTTCAAGCGGATTTCGGCTCGTCAGGTTGTTCACACAGGTAAGCGTGGCAAAGTTCACCTGATGTTTATGCAGCAACTCCACCGCATTCATGACTTGTTTGAATGTACCCCGACCGGCTCGGTTGGTTCGATACGCGTTGTGCAGCATTTCAGGGCCATCAATACTCAAGCCCACCAAGAAATGGTTCTCGCTTAAAAATTCGCACCATTCGTCATTCAATAACGTGCCGTTTGTTTGCAGATCGTTAGAGATCTTCACGCCTGCGGGCTGGTACTTCGCTTGAAACTCGACAATTTTCTTGAAGTAATCCAAACCC
>NZ_JAWOWF010000874.1:0-509 GCF_033340295.1 Vibrio sp. 1401 | reverse complement strand
TACCGCTGAGTGACGTGTTCAACGTGATGAACAACTTCGACATACGAGGATCGCTACGGACTTCGTGAGTCAATTTGTAACCATCCATCTCTGGCATTTCAGCGTCCGTGATCATCATTAACAGCTCTTTTTCAACATCACGACCTTCATCACACCAACGTTTGAGCACCGTTAATGCCTCTAAACCATCTCGGCACTCGATGATGTTCATACCCAATTGAGAAAGGGTGTCACGTACTTGGTTTCTTGCTGTCGAAGAGTCGTCTACGATAAGAACGTTACGTCCAACCATCGACTGCGATAAGTCGTGATCTAAGATATCTTCTGAGATAGTGACATCATAATGAACGATTTCCGCCAACACTTTCTCAACGTCAATAATCTCAACGATTTGAGAAGTATCACCATCTTTCACTTGGGTGATAGCTGTGAGGTAGTTAGAGCGTCCAGAAGTCGATGGCGGCGGCTGAATTTCAGTCCATGCGGTATTGATGATGTTACGTACCGGA
>NZ_JAWOWF010000873.1:0-510 GCF_033340295.1 Vibrio sp. 1401 | reverse complement strand
AGTATTAAAAGAAGACGATTTCTTTAATTCTCGTGTGATTCGTGATCTTAACGAGTTTAAACAAGCCGCGGATGTGATCGTTTCTAACCGCATGGTTGAAGAACTTGCTGATGTGGCTGATAAAGTTTACACACGCGACCTGTTTGGTAGCGATTAATTAGTCTTTATATTCAAAATAATCTAATAGGCTCCCTCAGAGGAGCCTTTTTTTAGTTGGTAATGGTTATGATTAAAAAATGTTTATTCCCTGCAGCGGGTTACGGTACACGTTTCCTTCCTGCAACTAAGTCGATGCCGAAAGAAATGATGCCAGTGGTGAACAAGCCATTGATTGAATACGGTGTTGAAGAAGCGATTGAAGCCGGCATGGACGGTATGTGCATCGTCACGGGTCGTGGTAAGCACTCGTTAATGGATCACTTTGATAAAAACTACGAGCTAGAGCATCAAATTAGCGGTACAAGTAAAGAAGCGCTGCTTGATGATATTCGTTCTTTGATTGATTCTGCG
>NZ_JAWOWF010000872.1:0-510 GCF_033340295.1 Vibrio sp. 1401 | reverse complement strand
TGTTACGGATATGAAAGACGCATCCAATGCTCTACGTTGGTGTGTGGGTGAAATGGAACGCCGTTATAAACTGATGTCGGCACTGGGTGTGCGTAACGTGAAAGGCTTTAACGAGAAGTTGAAGATGGCAGCAGAAGCCGGCCACCCCATTCACGATCCATTCTGGCAAGAAGGCGACAGTATGGATACAGAACCGCCGTTGCTTGAGAAATTGCCATACATCGTCGTTGTTGTTGACGAATTTGCCGACCTTATGATGGTTGTGGGTAAAAAGGTTGAAGAACTGATTGCTCGTTTGGCTCAGAAAGCGCGTGCGGCTGGTATTCACTTGATTCTTGCAACTCAGCGTCCATCGGTTGACGTTATTACCGGTCTGATTAAAGCAAACATTCCAACACGCGTGGCGTTTACTGTATCAACGAAGACGGACTCGCGTACTATCCTTGACCAAGGCGGCGCGGAATCGCTACTTGGTATGGGTGACATGCTGTACTTGCCTCCAGGTTCTAG
>NZ_JAWOWF010000871.1:0-510 GCF_033340295.1 Vibrio sp. 1401 | reverse complement strand
CTGTGATTAACCAAGCGATAAAAATTGTGAGTGCTTGGCGCTCGTTTATAGATCTTTAAGCGTTTACGTTTCGTAAACCAGTTGAGTGGTGAACGCGGACTGTAAAGCATTCTGTCTAGGCCATCGCAGATCGTGAGCAGTTGCGTAGGGAACTGGTTTTTAATGCCGCTACAGGTGATTTGATAAATATTCGGGCTGTTTTTTCGATAACGCAATTTGATGTCATAGGCGAACGAGTAGTGAACGTCACCAGACAAAATCACAAAGTTGGTTGGTGTTTTGGTATGCGTAAAAATACTGATGAGCGTATTGGCACTGCCCGGATGCGCCATCCAGTTTTCGGCATCGACCATCAACGGTTTGCCAAGCATTGTTACCACACGCTGCAAGGCTTCAATGAATTTCACACCAAACATGGGAGCGGCAGAAACAATAATCACTTTATCTTGATGCACCAGCTCTTGGTGGAAGTCAATCATCGCTTCCCAATCCATCAAACCCGATGGTTTA
>NZ_JAWOWF010000870.1:0-511 GCF_033340295.1 Vibrio sp. 1401 | reverse complement strand
AGATGAAAAAGCAATGAATCGCATCACAAGCAAGCAAGTGATTACAATGTTCAATCAAGTCGTAGAAGATTTGTACCCGCAATACCAGTAAACTCCCTGTATAGATTTGTTAAGAAGGAAGTCAATTTGTCCAAGCCAACTTTAGCCGTTGCCTTAATCGTCAAAAATGAAGAGAAGCATTTAAAAGCTTGTCTAGACACCGTAAAAGGTTGGGTTGATGAGATTGTCATCCTCGACTCGGGCAGTGCCGACCGCACTGAAGAAATTGCCCGACAATACACCGATAAATTCTATACCAACTTAGACTGGCCGGGGTTTGGAAAACAACGCCAACTTGCGCAGCAATATGTTACGGCCGACTACGTATTGTGGTTAGATGCCGATGAACAGGGTACTCCTGAGCTAAAAGCAAGCATTTTACAGGCTGTTTCAGCAGATAAGCCGAACGTTTTGTATAAACTAAATCGACTTAGCTCAGCATTCGGAAAGTTCATCTACCATTCTGGCTGGT
>NZ_JAWOWF010000869.1:0-511 GCF_033340295.1 Vibrio sp. 1401 | reverse complement strand
ATCCATTATGTTGACGGGCATCCCCTGTTTTTTCGCTGCCGGTGACAGCTTGAGAGTGCCCTTTGCGTCAACCAATGCCGTTGCCCAATGGGAGTCTTCACCACCGATCACCGGCTGTGATTCATCCACGACTTCGACCATGATTGGCATCATTCCAACCCAGCTCCACAGGCTGTTCCCTAATGCGAGGGCTAAAGCCTCGAACGCGGGAAAGACTACCGATTGCCCGAGAATCTGGTGGGCAATAGTGTCCGACAGACCTTGGATGAGTTCCTCTGGTATCCCTTTCACTCGACAATGTTCTGTCGGTGTAAAGATGCGAGACAACTCCGGCTGTTCTGGATGAACAATGAAAGGTTCGGTACTTCTGCATTTTGCATAGTCCTTACCTATGGTGCCGCAAAACTCATCGTCGCCAGTCAGAAGCTGGCGAGAGAACCCCTTGCCAGCAGCTTTGTCTCTCAACTCCTTCTCAGCCAGATAGTCAAATGACTTCCAACGTTCAGAATCG
>NZ_JAWOWF010000868.1:0-511 GCF_033340295.1 Vibrio sp. 1401 | reverse complement strand
GCGCCAGTAAACTGATCAAAGTCTCCACCATCTTTACGAACTTTCCAAGAATTCCAATTATCTTCGGTGACTTGCTTACCCGTGAAGCCAAGAATCCAACTGGTAACGCGAAGATCTATTTTATCGCCTAGCCCCGGTGTTTCTTGATGGCTAAGTACGCGCGTACCTAAAATCTTACCTTGATTATCGATACCTGTGATGACTTTGATTTCACCGTTATAGCCATCTGGTGCAATCGACTCAATGGCGATGGCTGTTGGCTCGCCATTTTTGGTGGCAATGTAGGTAGGCATTGCGTGCATCGTGCCAAGCTCTGGAGACGTCACCAACGTGCATGATTGAGTTAATGCGTTGTCGTGCATCATTTTAGGAATTACTTGATTAAGCACTGAAAGTAGCTGCTTTTGTTCCTGAGGCTTGATTTGATCTTCGGTTAAGTACTGAGTCAACGCGACCAAACCTGTTGTGGCGCAAGCAAAGATCGCCAGTGTCAGACCATTTTTTCTAATTG
>NZ_JAWOWF010000867.1:0-511 GCF_033340295.1 Vibrio sp. 1401 | reverse complement strand
AGTGCTTTGGTTTACTGGTTTATCTGGTGCAGGTAAGTCAACCGTCGCGGGCGCGCTGGAGAATCGTTTAGCTGAGTTGGGCTACCACACTTATTTGTTGGACGGTGACAATGTTCGTCATGGCCTGTGTAGTGATCTAGGCTTTTCTGAACAAGATCGGCGCGAAAATATTCGTCGTATTGGCGAGTTGGCGACACTGATGGCAGATGCGGGTTTGATTGTGTTGTCCGCGTTCATTTCTCCTCACCGTGCTGAGCGTCAACTTGTTCGCGATTTACTGCCCGAAGGTGAGTTCATTGAAGTGTTTGTGAATGCATCTCTCGAAGTGTGCGAAGGCCGAGATCCAAAAGGTTTATACAAAAAAGCGCGAGCAGGTGAGATCCCAAATTTCACGGGTATTGATTCAGAATATCAAGCGCCAATCAATCCAGAAATTGATTTGCCAGCAGGCGAGAAGAGCGTCGAAGAGTTGGTTGAGTTGTGTTTGAATGAGCTTAAACAGCGTCGTGTG
>NZ_JAWOWF010000866.1:0-511 GCF_033340295.1 Vibrio sp. 1401 | reverse complement strand
TCCAACTTATTCGTTTCCACGGTATGTATCAGCAAGACGATCGCGATATCCGTAACGAGCGTACCAAGCAAAAGCTTGAGCCTCTTCATAACGTGATGCTTCGTGCTCGTATGCCTGGCGGTATTATTACGCCAACACAATGGCTGGCGATCGACAAGTTTGCTACAGAACACTCGTTATATGGAAGTATTCGCCTGACGACACGTCAAACGTTTCAGTTCCATGGCGTACTAAAACCAAATATCAAGTTGATGCACCAAACGCTAAACAGCATCGGTATTGATTCAATCGCGACAGCAGGAGACGTTAACCGTAACGTACTGTGTACCACGAACCCGGTAGAGTCTGAATTGCATCAAGAAGCTTACGAGTGGGCGAAGAAGATCAGTGAACACCTTCTACCTAAAACTCGCGCGTATGCTGAAATTTGGTTAGACGGAGAGAAAGTCGAATCGACCGAAGAACATGAGCCGATTCTGGGCAAAACTTACTTACCACGTAAGTTCAAAAC
>NZ_JAWOWF010000865.1:0-512 GCF_033340295.1 Vibrio sp. 1401 | reverse complement strand
CATTGATGTTTGCGCCATTTCTTAAAGCGGAAAGCTCAATGCGTCCGACGCCGTCTCAGACCGAAGGTCCATTTTATCCCGTGGTGAAGATTCCGCTTCGCCAAAACCTAATATTGAAACCGGATGCTTTGATTGGAAAGGCGATAACATTGCAAGGTAGGGTGTTGGACGTGTCTGGCAATCCTATTTCTGGTGTTAAAATAGAAATTTGGCAGTGTGATGGCCAAGGGATTTATGACCATCCGAATCAACCCAGCCAAAACAAGTTTGACCCAAGTTTTTCAGGTTTTGGCGCGACAGTAACTGAAGAAGATGGACGCTATTTTTTTCAAACGCTGTTTCCTGTCCCATACAGCTCAAGACCTCCTCACATTCACGTCAAACTGTGGCGTGGCGAACAAGAATTGTTGACCACTCAGCTCTACTTGAAAGGACAAACAGGGAGCGAATGGTGGGGTGGTAAAGCCCGCGACCATTTACAGTTTGAGCCGGTAAATATTGATGGGCGAATA
>NZ_JAWOWF010000864.1:0-512 GCF_033340295.1 Vibrio sp. 1401 | reverse complement strand
GTCTGATTCCTTAAATGAAGTAGAGACGGCTGTCAGAGTAATGATGATGTTTTGCTCGCGGAACTTAAACGGCAGCTGACAGATATCGCGCTGAATATTTTTCATCAGTTCTAATGTGTATTCTTCACTTTGTTCTGGAATCAGCAGAATAAACTCTTCACCGCCAAAGCGAGCGACGGTTTCGGTATCAGACACGCGCTTATTGATGGCTCGAGCGATGATCTTCAGCGCTTTATCACCAGCGGTATAACCATAACTGTCGTTTACGGCTTTGAAGTTATCGACATCAAACAGTACCACTCGTAGATTTTGTTGAGAGCGAATCCAACGACGGTATTCGAGCTCAAGACGATCGTTAAATGCTGTTCGGTTGTAAACCTTCGTGAGTGGATCAAGCAACATTCGCTGTGTCTGGTCGTCTAAGCGGCGGCGGTAATCTTGTGTGGTTTCAAACACCGCTTCAAGCTGATTTTTGCTGTAGCTTAAACGCTCTTGCAGGGCCTGTTCTCTCT
>NZ_JAWOWF010000863.1:0-512 GCF_033340295.1 Vibrio sp. 1401 | reverse complement strand
GAGAAGATGGGGCATCAATATCAAGTGACGCTGTTTCGTGCGGAGCAGCAGCAAAAGCTACGTAACGTCAGGATTCACTCCCCGAGTATTATCCAGATCATTAAAGGGAGTAAGCGTCTGTTTTGGAAAGACGAAGCGTTCGATATTCTTCATCCTAATATCATGCTTTGTGAAGCAAACGCTTCGCTGAATTTTGAAAACCTTCCTCAGCAAGGGCGTTTTCTCTCTCGAATGTTCAGCTTTCACTGTGTACCGAGTGATGACATGCTGGAGCTGAGTATGAGCAATGTGCTTGGCGAAAATGTACCCGCGGTGGAGACAGATAAAGCGTTGCAAGCAACGCTGAATGCGCTGTTTTCTTTTGAGCAAGAGAGCTTGAGTGAAGCGACGCAACGTTATTGGGTGTTGGGGTTGTATCAGCAGTTAGCGGAAAGGGGATTATTGCATCGACTTTTTACCAGCTCGAACACCTCATTTAGCGAAAAACTCAGTCGCTATTTGTCACGCTCTCC
>NZ_JAWOWF010000862.1:0-512 GCF_033340295.1 Vibrio sp. 1401 | reverse complement strand
ACGCGTTTCCCAATCATGCAACTTGATGAACAGAGAAGCACCGTTTGACGCTGCAGCACCAGTCATAAACGAAAAGCCGTTTGCAACCGTTACGCCATCTACACCAGGTTCTTCCTCGATCATTTTCATCAAGTCGCTCGTCACCTCTTCTGTACGAGACAGCGAAGCAGAATCAGGCAACTGAACGTTGACCAGCAAAATACCTTTATCTTCTTGAGGAACGAATGCCGTTGACGTCGTCTTCGCGAAGAAAGACACCGCAGCAACCGCAACGATGAAGAACGTAACCAATAACAGAGATTTCTTAACAAGGAAGCCTGCAACTTGGCCGTAACGCGTAGTAACACGCTCTAGACCACGGTTGAATGCTTGGAACCAGTTAGCCGTGTTGCCGCCACCTTGTTTTAATACCAATGAACAAAGAGCCGGTGACAGCGTTAGCGCGTTGATTGACGAAATCACAACCGAAATACAGATCGTCAATGCGAACTGACGATACATGATGCCAGTAA
>NZ_JAWOWF010000861.1:0-513 GCF_033340295.1 Vibrio sp. 1401 | reverse complement strand
ATAGTTGACGATAGATACCTCAATCGCTTGAGATCGCGAATTCGAATACCCAAGAGCAAGCGCAAGAAAGATCTCATAGCAAACAAACATTGCGCCGCCAACTATCAGATACTTCGGAGAAAAGTAAGATAACTTTGGGATGCCCACCACAATCAATAAAAAGATTGAACTTAGCGAATACAACATCGCCGCCCCACCTACTGGCCCTAAACTTTCGGTTACGAGCCTTGCAATACCCATTAAGCAACTCCAAGAGAGGATGGCAATACAGCCATAAAGTGTGAAGCGAAATTGCACGGATTTCATGTGACCTACTACTCACGAATGCCAAAGGAAACTTCAGCTTAACTCAAAAATGATCCGCTTCAACGTACTGTTTTATAAATTTCAGTATAAAAATGATTCTGTTATGCGTTTGGAGTCGATATGAAACACTTTCTACCATCGAGCGTCATGCTGACACCTTTTGTGGTCCGCTACTATGATGAAGAAGACGACGATCAAGAAATCGTC
>NZ_JAWOWF010000860.1:0-513 GCF_033340295.1 Vibrio sp. 1401 | reverse complement strand
ATGTGTTTGTTGTGGAGGCACACCGTGGTAAAGGCATCAGTAAGTGGTTGATTTCAGGAATTCTTGCTCATCCAGAACTACAAGGCTTACGCCGTATGATGCTTGCAACCCGTGATGCTCATGGATTGTACGAACAGTTTGGGTTCACTCCTATTGCTCCAGTAGAAAACTTCATGCAAATCTGGAAACCGAATGTTTATCAGAGCTAAATCATGATGAGAGTTGAATCTCAACAAGTGGCAATCAGATACCTCAAAACAACAGACGCTGCTCCTCTGTTTGAAAACTATTTAGGCGATGAGCAAGCATGCCGCTTCCTCAATCGCCAAGCCCACCAAAATGTTAATCAAACCCTTGAAGCGATCGAAAGATGGCGCGCTCAATATGATCAAAAGTCTCCCAATCTATTAGTCTTCGCTATTGAAGAACTCACTTCTCAAACTCCTATTGGTTGTCTGGTGCTGATACCTGAGCAAGACAGCAGTGAAATCCATTTTGGTATTTCTGCTCGCT
>NZ_JAWOWF010000859.1:0-513 GCF_033340295.1 Vibrio sp. 1401 | reverse complement strand
CGGAAGTTGTTGTCGAAGCGCTCACCTTCCGAATCGTCTTCCCACGCTTGGTATAACATTTCAGATTTACGAGCTTCTACGCGCTTGTAAGTGTCTTTTTGCTGTTCAACAAAGAATGGGTGAATGCCCAACGCTTTCATAGCATGCCCACCCATTTCCAGTGCCGAGTGATAAGTTTCCGATTCAATCACATCTGCGCCAGCTTGACGTAACAAGTAACCATGACCGCGGTCGAAAGCACGTGCGATGATTTTCACTTTCGGGTACGTGTGCTTCACGTATTTCACCAGTTCCACACTCGATTCTTGGTTATCAATCGCGACGCCCAACGCAGCCGCATGCTCGATACCTGCCGTGTGCAGCATATCTGGTCGGGTTGCGTCACCAAAATAGGCACGAGTGCCAATCTGGCGCATGTTATCGACTTGGTTGGCTTGATGGTCAAGCACTACCGTTGTTACGCCGTTTGATACTAATAGGCGATTCACAATCTGACCAAAGCGGCCAATACCA
>NZ_JAWOWF010000858.1:0-513 GCF_033340295.1 Vibrio sp. 1401 | reverse complement strand
CCGTTGACGATGCCTATCAACATGATGCCAATGCCACCAAGAATCCAACCCAATTGATTGCGACGCTTAATGATTTCGATTTGCCCCAGCTGCTTTTTCAAGCGGGAATAAATACCGAGTGCCAGAATCATACTGCCTAGCATCTTTTCCGCAATACCATCAGGGATATGAACGATGAGGTTTGCGCCAATCACAACACCTATACTGCCAACAAAAATCAGATAAAGGGCGATGGGCAATTTAATGGTGCCGGCTTTGAGGTGAGTGCTTGCAGCGCCCAAGCCTAAAGCAACAGAAGCCACTTTATGAGTGCCGAGTGCAACGGAGAACGGTAAGCCAAGAAAAATAAGTAGAGGAAACTGTAGCAAACCGGCGCCGCCACCAGAAAGAGATGCCAACGTATTTGCAACGAGCGAGCCGAAAAAGAGAGTGAAAGTGTCTAACCAATCCATGAGAAAAAATTAAGGGGGCATCTTGCCCCCTTATCCCTAATTAAATTCAGTTTCTAAACAG
>NZ_JAWOWF010000857.1:0-513 GCF_033340295.1 Vibrio sp. 1401 | reverse complement strand
CGTGCGTTACGGATATCGATGCCAGTGTTGGCGAAAATGATCTGTTTGATCGCTTCTGTACCATTGGTAAAACTTCCGGGTTGAACAAAAAATTTCGCACCCAATGTTTTCGTTAATGTGTCTGCGATCAAATTGTCAGAATGCTTGAGCATGTCATCAAGTAAATCGGATAGCGGCTTTGATTGATGTAATGCCATCAATTTACGTTGTTTCTGTGGCGCTGAACCAATCTTAATTTTGCCTTTGAGCTCAATACCTAATTGCTTGAGTAACGTACTGATATTTTGACTGGTATAACGTTCAGGATCTTGAACCGCAAATTTGAGAGGCAGCGGCTTTTCTCGTTCGACTAAGCATCCTTTTAATTCGTAGCGATTGTCTGGGTTAGCAAGCAGGTCTAAATCGCAATGGCGGCTCTTTTGAATGGTCTTAGAAACGGTCTCGACCGAACTTTTAACACGAATAGGTTGATGCTCTGGCACATAGACTCGAGTCCCGCCATCTTTTTGCGTA
>NZ_JAWOWF010000856.1:0-513 GCF_033340295.1 Vibrio sp. 1401 | reverse complement strand
TCGCGGTCAGTAAAAAGTCGTTAATATTCATGAACGTTCCTTAAGCTCAATGGCCTTTTTGACAGCAAACAAAGGGGGAACATCAACCATGGAATTGGTGGTGGTATGGAATATTTCCCTCTCTGTCGTCAAGGTTGAAACGTCATCGGATATGACGGCTTCATCTTGAACGATGAATTTTAGCTCTGTTTCGATATCTAATTGAGTATCAAACGTGTGAGTTGAGTGAAACAAGTCTCTCACTGGAAACTCAAATATATTGTTTAGTGCAATATCAATATCGCTTTGTCGAATAGCACTGAACAAGACATATAGAGCTTTTTTGCAGGCTGTCACAACGTCGCCATCTCTTCGAATATGGCAAAGACGTAAACATTCCTCTGCCGTCATGCCTGGCAATAAGTTCAGCTTGATGAGCGCAAAGTTCACACTTGAGTGTGTTGAGTGGGAAATGACGTCAATACAGTATTGGTTAAAGTCCTGGTTTTGTAAGTAGCCTTTGCTACCAAACTT
>NZ_JAWOWF010000855.1:0-514 GCF_033340295.1 Vibrio sp. 1401 | reverse complement strand
ACCCAAGCTCCCCTATTTTGGCCGATGTGCTTGAACAAATGGGCGACATCTATTTTTATCAAGGCAAGTTCAATCTTGCTTTGGTGCACTACTTCAACGTACTGGATCACGAAAGCACCAGTCGTAATATCAATCGCACCATTAAGCTTCGGTTGAGCTTGGCTGCGACTTACCTGCAACTCTACAACTACGCACTTGCAGAGCAATATCTGGAACGTGCGACAGAGTTACTGGAATACGCGGATATCCCTCAGCTTGAAGCGAAAGCCGCCCTACTTCAGTCTGGTCTCGCCTATCATCAGAACGACAGCAAAAAAGTAATTGAAAACGCGAAGAAAGCCTTAGATCTTGTCGAAAAAGCGCCGGAAAACAAAAACTTCATCAAGCAGCAATCTTACCGTTTGTTGGGCTTGGGTTACGAACAGGCGGGCGAATATCAACTGTCACTGCAAGCGTACAAAAAATACACCAGCTTAGTGCGTTTGGAGCAAAAACAACTCAACCAAATTAGTGA
>NZ_JAWOWF010000854.1:0-514 GCF_033340295.1 Vibrio sp. 1401 | reverse complement strand
TTGGCGACCATGCTCTTTCACGTAGATGGACTCTGGACGAATTGCCACCTTCCATTCGGTATCGATACTAAAGAGTTGTTTGGCTTTGTTAGCATCGACCAAATTGTAATGCCCCATAAACCCAGCCACAAATTCATTGACTGGGTGAGTGTAGATCGCTTCTGGTGTGCCGGCTTGAACAATTTCCCCTTTGTTCATCAAAAAGATTCGATCAGACATGATCATCGCTTCTTCTTGGTCATGAGTCACAAAGATGGTAGTTAGGTTCATCTCTTCTTGTATGTCTCGGATCTGTTGGCGAAGATGCTTACGGATCTTTGCATCCAGTGCCGAAAGTGGCTCATCAAGTAAAAGAATACGAGGTTTAACCACGAGCGCTCGGGCTAATGCCACACGCTGACGTTGGCCTCCAGAAAGTTGGTGTGGGTAGTGTTTTTCTTTGCCTTTTAAGTCAACTAACTCTATGACTTTTGTCACTTCGCGTTGAATTTCATCAGAGGCGAGTTTCTTCATT
>NZ_JAWOWF010000853.1:0-514 GCF_033340295.1 Vibrio sp. 1401 | reverse complement strand
CGCAAGGTGAACACGCGCATTCGCTACCGAGTTTAGCGACATGATAGTGCGTACTAACTCACCTTCTAAGCCATGACGGTAACGCGCAGTCTCCATAAACTGGCTAGTACCTAATGAGCTGTCTTCTTTCAGCGAATCCAATCCGGTTGGCAGTTTCGCTTTTACGCCTTTTGACGCCAATAACATACGAATGCGAGCCACCTCACCTTCAGGAACCAGCACTTGGCCGTTCTGCTCCTGCATGCGGTAGCTCACACCTTCACTCTCTAAGACCGAGACAATCTCACCAATATCGAATCGCTCTTGTTGGCTGTATAGCGGACGGAAGCTTTGAGAAGAACTCCAAAGCGCAACCACAATGATCGCCGCTACAATCGCCGCGAGAACAGCGGATAGAACAAGATTTCGTTGGCTACTTGACCAAAGCTGCTTAAGCTTATTTGTCACGTCGTCCATGTTGCCTGCTGGCGAGAACGCTTGTGTCGTGCTGGTCGTCATGGCCGTATTTCCGGCA
>NZ_JAWOWF010000852.1:0-514 GCF_033340295.1 Vibrio sp. 1401 | reverse complement strand
CAGATATCTGCCAAGAACTGGCTTTGACTATTGAGCTTGCCGGCGGCCTCTAGCATCTCGACCAGCTCTTTGAGCGCTTCATCTTTGGTTTGAGCTTTTAGATCTAAACATATCGTTTCCAGCTCAATTAGGTTTGTGATGTCCATTGTTTTACCTTCCAATATTCACGCTCGAATATATACCCAAGTGAGTTTGAGATACAGGATCCCCTGGCTCGTATGCGTTCCTACTCATTTTATTTGGGCATAGATTAACCAGTGCCTACCCTTTGATATATAGGACTAAAAGTGCATTAACTGGATTAATGTAACATGAGATTCAAACTGTGATAGAGCTCTTGCGTTAATCCAGCTCAAATCAATTCAATCTGCGGTGGCTGTGTTAATATCCACAAAAAATAAAATGGATAGAACATGAAAATCGTAGCGGTGACAGCATGCCCTACAGGCATCGCTCATACTTATATGGCGGCAGATGCACTAATGAAAGCTGCGCCAAAACATAACGTGCAAAT
>NZ_JAWOWF010000851.1:0-514 GCF_033340295.1 Vibrio sp. 1401 | reverse complement strand
GCAGAAAAAAGCGAACCGTAGCAACAGCTACCTTTCGCAAGTCCTTGCAGGGCAAGGGGTTTCGTAATCTTTCCCTGACCATTAGCATGAGTGGTTAACGGAATTATGGCAAAAGATATTACTAATAGACCAGATAAAAATCTCATAATAATCACCTTAATATAAACTTTAAATATCTACGTGCTTGTATAAACCGTGACTACGCAGAAAGGCAAGGTTGAATAGGGCTCTTATATCAAACTAAGCTCTTACTTCTTTACTATTCCCATTCCCCACCTCTAAATCGACACATTTCACTTGGAATATTCGTAACGTCGCCACTTGGCATCTTACATTCGACTATAGGTCCCAAATTAGTTGTACCGCCGTTTCCGTTGTTGTAGGCAAAGGAAGAAAAAGAAAAAATACCGCACAACATTAAAAAGAGAAGCTTATTCATCCGTCATTCCGCAGCCAATTTCAGAATTAAAACAATGTGATCCAGTGATCGTTTACAAATGTTAGTGCGACAGAC
>NZ_JAWOWF010000850.1:0-515 GCF_033340295.1 Vibrio sp. 1401 | reverse complement strand
GCTCTTACGAAACAAGTAGTTGAAGCGCTTGTTATCAATCGACACGTTGTCGCTCAATACCAGTGCACCAGGGTTAAAGTTGTCCGTAAATCCGTCCATATTGTTATTGAAAGACAAGCTGTTTTTCACCACATGTGGAACCGGAATCCCCTCGCCGCCTAGCTTGAAGCCGTTACCAATCGTGCCCCCCTTGTTGGCAACATCGAGTGTGCGCCCGTTGCTGAACGAGATGGAATCCAAAATAGTCACCGCACCGTTTGCGCCATCTTCCACTTTGTTGAACAAGTCCCAACCGTCATCAATGTTGTGGTGAGACAAACAACGGATGAAGGTGTTGCCATCGCCGATGCGCATCTTGGCCGCAAAACCGTCTGCGTTGATCTGCGAAGGATCCATGTTGTTGTAGCTTTCGCTTTCAATCACTTGGTTGTAACTTGCCCACAGTGCGCGGCCAATGTTTTCAGGAGAGGTGATCACGAAACCAGTATCTGGAGCGCCGTGGGTCACCATTTTTT
>NZ_JAWOWF010000849.1:0-515 GCF_033340295.1 Vibrio sp. 1401 | reverse complement strand
ACCCAGTGTATCTAGCTTGCAGTGGTGCGCGCTTTGCGCCATGTGCAGTAGATCGAGATGGCGATCATAAGTGTACGGTGCAAAGTATGCGAAATAGATAGAGCTGCGCTCTGGGATCACAGTAAACGTTAATGTGTCACCATCAAATTCAGCGGGAATACGGAACCATTCTTCACGGTCATAAGACGCAACAACGTCGTAACCTTGCCAACCTTCAGGGTATGCTGACTTCGCTAGATCGAGCAGTTTGATGGTGTGTGACTGCTCTGCTTCAGTTTCTAAGCGGAAGTGGAACCATTGGTAGAATTCCGACATGTTGTCGTTAGGGATTTTCAGTTGGATGTCATTTTTATCATCCGCTTTAACGACATGGATGCTACCGCTGTCGAAGTTGCTGAATATTTTCATTCTGTTACTAACCTCTTGAATCTGAGCTGAAAGAGAGAGGCTAACACAAGGCGAAAGTCCGCCCCAACGACTTTCACTGCAAACTGTCTCGTTTGTGGCTAAAGTCT
>NZ_JAWOWF010000848.1:0-515 GCF_033340295.1 Vibrio sp. 1401 | reverse complement strand
GCGCGTGGGTGGGCTTGGTCATACGCTTGCGCTAAATGCTGGAAATCCAAGTGTGTGTAGATTTGGGTCGTCGATATGTTCTCGTGACCTAAAAGCTCTTGCACCGCACGTAAGTTGTTGCTCGACTCCAGCATGTGCGTGGCAAATGAGTGGCGCAACTTATGTGGGCTAATGTGACTGGCTACAGACTGTTTTTGTCCCCACTCGGCCATGCGTTTTTGCACGCTACGGTGCGAAATACGGGTTCCGAGTTTAGACACAAACAATGCAGGTTCACCTGGCGCTGCTAAGTCACCACGAACGCGCAGCCACTTACCAACCCATTCCGTTGCCATCCCCGAAAAAGGCACTTTACGTTCTTTGTCACCTTTACCGATAACACGAAGCTCGCCACTGCGAAGCTGCACATCTCGCACATCCACACTGACCAACTCGGCTAAACGCAGGCCGGCACCGTACATCAGCTCCATCATTGCGCGATCGCGGATCGCCAATGGGTCATCTTCATTCACTTC
>NZ_JAWOWF010000847.1:0-515 GCF_033340295.1 Vibrio sp. 1401 | reverse complement strand
TATAAATCCTGCAGAATCAGGACGAGACTCAACCGATCTGACTCGTAAAGAAGCCACTATCACTTTAACGCAATTGATTTGGGATGGCTCTGCCACTCTTAATGATATGGACCGTACTGCTGCAGATGCAGAATCTGTGCGATACCAACTACTTGCGGATGCGCAAGACACTGCGTTGGAAGTGACTAAGGTGTACTTAGATTCTGTTAAAGCGTATGAAATTCTTTCTCTTTCAGAGAACAACCTGAAAGTTCATAAGAAAATTTATGAAGACATTAAAAAACGTGTCAACTCAGGTATCGGCTCGACCGCAGACCTGACTCAAGTTGAGGCGCGTTTAGCAAAAGCGCACGGTAACTTAGTTGCGGCTCAAAATAACCTGTTTGATAGCCAAACGATGTTTACGCGTCTTGTCGGACAATCGCCACAAGGATTGATCTTCCCACGCGCGGATCAAAACTTCATCCCATACACAATCGATGAAGCGATTGACTTGGCATTTGAATCTCACCCTG
>NZ_JAWOWF010000846.1:0-515 GCF_033340295.1 Vibrio sp. 1401 | reverse complement strand
TCAAACGGATTTGAGCGGGGTGCTTACCTTCATCAAATTCATCTAAATTAATGGTTGGCGGCGGGCGATGAATGGTGTGCAACGCCTGCGACATATTAATCTGATGGTTATACAAGCCAGAAGGTAGCAATTCTTGCACTGCCGCTTTATCGAGTAGCGCCAATGCTTGCTCAGTCAGGTTGCGTAAGGTGATTTGACGCAGGCCATCTGTGGTTGGATAAACCGGGGTTAAGCTTTGTTCCACATCTGGCTTTTGTTCACTGGCGTAAAATTTGTAGTCAGGGTGCATAATTTCCAGCCCCATACCACCACGCTTAATTTCTCCGTAAGCGTGTACTAACTTACCCTGTGAAAAATTGTTCTTCATCGCTGCAGTAAAGTTGAAAAAACGTAGGGTGATGGTGCCATTGCCGTCACTGATTTTGACTGTCAGCATTTTGCGTTTACCAAAAATGGTATCGACGGTCATGACTTTGCCTTGTACCGCAGCCCAAAGGCCTGCGTGCAGTTTGGCA
>NZ_JAWOWF010000845.1:0-515 GCF_033340295.1 Vibrio sp. 1401 | reverse complement strand
TGGTCAAAACCAATAATGACCAAAGGTAGCCAGAACAGCCACATCCCCGCCAATGGGTACATCAAGCTTTGGCGAAACGCCGTACTAAAATTCATTCTTTCTGAACTGTGATGCACCACATGTGCCGCCCACATCCAACGAATACGATGGCTAGCACGGTGGAACCAGTAATAGAAAAAGTCTTGCAGCAACATAAGAAGCAAGAAGGCCGATACACTCATTTCGATATCAAATAATCGCCAATCAAATATCCACAAGTAGAAATGCGCAATCAGCAACCCCGTTAAAATATCAGCAGCTTGATGTAATCCTGCCAACACAAAGTTACACGCCACTTCCGGCAAATAATATTGTGCGCTGTCAGGCAGTTTACCTCGACGCTGTCCCAAACCGTATTCCGCGGCGATGCAGAGAAAAAAGATAGGAGCCAAAGCCATAAGCAAGAGCTCCGGTCGCTCCATGATTTGTGACCAATCCATTGTCTTATCTACCATTTTGCGTAGTGATCTTCCGTT
>NZ_JAWOWF010000844.1:0-515 GCF_033340295.1 Vibrio sp. 1401 | reverse complement strand
TATACCCGTGATCATTGAAGGTGCTTGATTTTTCCTTAAAGCAGGATCATGCTACGAACCATGAAAATTACACTGACTCCACAACAGAAACTGCAACTCGAACAAATGCACGACATTGAACGTGATAGTCGAGTTTGCGACCGCATCAAAGCAGTTTTACTTGCCTCTGAAGGTTGGAGTCAGATGATGATTTCTCAAGCTCTTCGTATTCACGAATCGACCGTCGCTCGTCATCTCAGTGATTATGTTCTCTCTGAAAAACTCAAGCCTGAAAATGGCGGTAGTCAAAGCCGACTTTCTGCTGGGCAAACCGTGCAGCTTATCGAACATCTGGCTGAAAACACGTACTTTCATATCCATCAAATTGTCGCTTATGTACAAGCAGAGTTTGGTATCCGTTATACCGTTGCTGGAATGAACAAGTGGTTACATCATCACGGTTTCTCATATAAGAAGCCGAAAGGTGTACCGCACAAGTTTAATCCAGAGATGCAGCAAGCCTTTATCGAATACTA
>NZ_JAWOWF010000843.1:0-516 GCF_033340295.1 Vibrio sp. 1401 | reverse complement strand
AGGGTCTGACATTACTATGGGGAATAGACCAAACCTTATACTGTTCAGGAAGAATATAGCCAGCTAGTCCATCGGAAATAACGACAGGATCTTTATTTGGTAGATTCAACTGTAAATTCACTAAGCGAACATGGTGTTTTCCTGAATTTTTAATGTGAACAAAACGCTGATTATTTTTCTTAATAAACTGTGCCTGTAAATCATCCCATAATTCACTGTCACGGTTTGGTTTTTGAGTATCAGTCAGCCCTTTCCCGTAAATAAACAAAGGTATCGAGTAACGCATTCGGACTTTGACAGCGAGTTCATTTTCCGTCAATTCTGTTTGAGGGTTTTGAGTTGGCGGTAATTCATCTATGATCACTCGGTATGCATACTCCTTACCCGCAGAGGCCTCATCTTGGTTGATGATGCGGATTAACTGCTTTTCACCTGGTTCAATTTTGACAAACGGAGGGGTTGCAATTAACTGGCTTTGACTTGAATAACTATCTTCTCCTTCGTTTTGTTCCCACC
>NZ_JAWOWF010000842.1:0-516 GCF_033340295.1 Vibrio sp. 1401 | reverse complement strand
GCTCGCATTAAAGCGACCGATTTTACGCGCGATATCATCAACAAAACGGCGGAAGAAGTTGCACCTCGTCAACTTGCTACGATGGCGGCTGAGTTCATCAAATCTGTCGCACCAGAAGGCACAGTAACGGCTCGTATTGTTAACGATAAAGATCTACTAGCGGAAGGTTGGGAAGGTATCTATGCGGTTGGTCGCGGTTCGGATCGCACATCAGCAATGCTGCAATTGGATTACAACCCGACTGGCGATGAAAACGCACCAGTATTCGCGTGTCTAGTAGGTAAAGGCATTACTTTTGATTCAGGCGGTTACAGCCTTAAGCCTTCAAACTTTATGAGTGCAATGAAAGCCGAGATGGGCGGTTCAGGTACGATTACTGGCGGTTTGGGGTTAGCTATTTTGCGTGGTTTGAACAAGCGCGTAAAACTGATCTTATGTTGTGCTGAGAATATGGTTTCTGGTCGTGCGCTTAAGCTTGGCGACATCATCACCTACAAAAACGGTAAGACTGTTGAG
>NZ_JAWOWF010000841.1:0-516 GCF_033340295.1 Vibrio sp. 1401 | reverse complement strand
GCCTTATTCACATCAAAAACTTTGGGCAATCTCGTTACCGCAACAAAAAGCTCTTTCTTAATGTGCTTCCCAGAGCTGCAGAAATGCTGGCGAAGGACCTTTCATACAGCCATTTACTAAAGCAAGTGATTTGTGAGGCGGATTTGCGTCGAGAACAAATCGTGATGGAGTTAGTTGAATTAAGCGCAGGCGATGAGTCCTTTCTGTACAAAGCGACGAAAGAACTGAGTGACGGAGGCTTTAAACTTGCTATTGACGACTACGGCATTAATGCCTCAACCATCGAGCGAGTGAAATGCGTTCGACCAGACATCATCAAGATGGATCGTTCACTGCTATTGAAATACGAAGACGGGGATTTTTCTGCGTTAATAGAAGCGTTAGCGCTCGCGAAAGAACTGAGTTCAAAAACCGTTATCGAGGGAATTGAAACCGAGCATCAACTTAACTTAATGAAAAAACTCGGTTTCGATATGTACCAAGGCTACTTGCTTGCGATGCCTCAAACCCTAGAAA
>NZ_JAWOWF010000840.1:0-516 GCF_033340295.1 Vibrio sp. 1401 | reverse complement strand
CAAAAGCAATTCTATTCCACGAGCTTTACAGCGGTACCAAAAGCAAGGATTTCAGATGAACCATCGACAATTGAGCTTGTAGTAAAGCGAATTCCTACAATCGCATCAGCGCCTTTTTGGTTCGCTTGCTCGACCATACGTTGAATAGCAATGTCACGTGCTTCGGTCATCATTTCGGTGTATCCGCGGATCTCTCCACCAACAATGCTTTTTAGACCAGCCATTAGGTCTCTGCCGATATGCTTAGATTGAACAACGTTGCCCGTCACCACTCCTCTAACTTCTGCTATTTCCTTGCCTGGAATCGTATCTGTTGTTGTGTAAATCATGTCGTGCCCTTAATACTATGAAGTAAATACAGTACGTTACCACCAAGCCTTTAAATATGAAATCAGGATAGTGTTAGTAAGTTATATAGAAGTGGCTGTGCGTGAATACCTTTATTGAAAGTATTCAATGTGAGAGGAGTATAACCAGAAGTGATGCAAACAAGTAAGAAAACACACAGAAGAGAAA
>NZ_JAWOWF010000839.1:0-516 GCF_033340295.1 Vibrio sp. 1401 | reverse complement strand
CACGTCTGACTGGAGTTCAGACGTGTGCTCTTCAAAACCTTGAAAACCTTGCGCAACCGCCGCCATCTGCATTGCTTGAACAGCGCAGCCTGCAGAAAGATATTGTTCCAATGCAGGGACTTTTTCATGCTCGGTTACTTTCGCGATCACGGTAATGACCATTGGGGCACGAAACGGCGCATTTTTCACTTTTTCGATCACGGCTTCATCACTATGGTCTGCAATCGCGGCTTTCACCAAAATATCTGATAGCTTCTTCAAACCATCACCTTGAGCAATCACAAAACGCCAAGGGGTTAAGCCCGCATGGTCAGGAGCACGAAGACCTGCACGAATAATATTCTCCAACGCTTTGCCCTCTGGTGCTGGCGCAGATAATTTGGCGATAGAGCGACGGTTAAGCAAAAGATCGAGAGCTTCCATGAGCGAGTCCTTATTGAATCTAACTGTTATTTTCTTTGCTGCTCACTTTAGCATAATCCTCTCACTCGAATAACAATCTGTTTTTTAGGGATT
>NZ_JAWOWF010000838.1:0-516 GCF_033340295.1 Vibrio sp. 1401 | reverse complement strand
CCCGCTTTATCTTGCTGATAAGCGTCCGGTTGTCGAACGCGATGGCATGCTGATCATGGTGGATGATGACCGTATGGAGCTTCAACCGGGTGAAGTAATTGAAGAGAAAAGCGTGCGTTTCCGTACGTTGGGCTGTTATCCACTGACCGGTGCGATTGAATCTGAAGCGAATACGCTGACGGGCATCATTGAAGAGATGCTGGTGGCGACCTCAAGTGAGCGTCAAGGCCGAGCGATCGACCACGATCAGTCAGGATCGATGGAACTCAAGAAACGTCAAGGTTACTTCTAAAAGATCTAAGGAAAGAGAATGAACAGTGCAGTTGAAGCTCAATTAGCCGAGCTTGGTATCGAAGGCTATTTAAAACAACATCAGTACAAGTCTCTGCTTAGATTTCTGACTTGTGGTTCTGTGGATGATGGGAAAAGCACCCTGATTGGTCGCTTACTCCATGACTCAAAACAAATTTATGAAGACCAACTAGCCGCGGTTCACTCAGATAGCCAACGCGTTGG
>NZ_JAWOWF010000837.1:0-516 GCF_033340295.1 Vibrio sp. 1401 | reverse complement strand
TGTCCGCCCATGTCTTTTTGCATTTGGCTCAGCAGCGCACATTGGTATTGTGGCTGAGTTATCTCTGTCCAAATTTGACCAATCGATGGCGCAAGCGTATTGATGTCGATGCCTAGCGCCAAGCTAAAGAAGCTCTTATCGCTGTTAGACTCGGTTAACACACCACGAATCGATTTAAGCGCATCGACGATGACTTTGTTCTTCGACTCAACAACAAAGCCGCCTTTGATTGACGCTTGCTCACCGTTTAGCTTGTACTCCGCAAACGCCACCGATTGAGGCCAGTTTTCTGCAATTTGCGTAAACTCGTTATGACAAACTGGTGTGCGCATTTCCGTAATGTTTGGATCGACATTAAGACGAGTTAATTGACGAGCAAACATGTTGCCATCAACAGTGGTTAAACCTTTGATGATTTCACGATGGTCGATGTAGCCAAAAGAGTTGTTGTTTTTACCATACTGAGTTTGGATGGCTTCAGCACGACCGCTATCCGCTAATGATTGGGTTGGAGAC
>NZ_JAWOWF010000836.1:0-517 GCF_033340295.1 Vibrio sp. 1401 | reverse complement strand
AGAGAAATTAGATCGCTACCGCATCTATGACGCAGATCTTCCTGAATATAACGTAGCGATTGACGTATATGGCGATCAAATCGTGATTCAAGAATACGCAGCACCTAAAAATATCCCTGAAGAGAAAGCGAAACGCCGTTTGACGGATATCATTCGTGCAACGATTCAAGTGACAGGCGTAGAAGCGAACAAAGTTGTCCTTAAAGTTCGTGAAAAGCAGAAAGGTCGCAGCCAATATCAAAAGTTGGGTCAGGTATCTGAAACGTTAGAGGTGAACGAGTACGGCGTGAAGCTGATCGTGAATTTGCACGACTATCTTGATACGGGACTATTCCTAGATCATAAGATCACACGTCGTCGCTTAGGCGAAATGGCTCAAGGCAAAGATTTCTTGAACCTATTTGCTTACACAGGTAGTGCAACAGTACACGCGGCAGTTGGCGGAGCTCGTTCAACAACGACAGTAGACATGTCAAACACTTACCTGAACTGGGCAAAAGACAATATGCAGTTGAAT
>NZ_JAWOWF010000835.1:0-517 GCF_033340295.1 Vibrio sp. 1401 | reverse complement strand
TAGACAATTTAGACTTAGTTAATGGTATTGCTGAAGAGAGTGAAGGCTTTGTTTGGCGTTTAAAAGACGACTCCGGTGATGCCACCAGCATTAAATTGTTTGAAGACCCAAACATGATTGTAAACATGTCTGTCTGGGAAAGTACTGACGCACTCAAAAACTTTATGTTCCGTACTGACCATAGAGATTTCATGCGCCGAAAAAGCGAATGGTTTCATCGATTAACAGAAGATAGCTATGTTCTATGGTGGGTTGAAGATGACCATATACCAACACCACAAGAAGCTTTATTCCGCCTTCAACATTTACGCGATAACGGAGATACGCCCTTTGCTTTCACATTTAAAACTAACTTTACAGAAGCAGATCTTGCGTGAGCTATGCGCTGGTTAAATCGCTAAGTTGTATAAAGCACCGATATGACATGCCTCACCCCATCATTGGAGTTGTGCACTTCAAGGAAAATTGTAACTGACTCAAAAGGACAAAGAGTGATAGATCATTTTGAAATTAAGGT
>NZ_JAWOWF010000834.1:0-517 GCF_033340295.1 Vibrio sp. 1401 | reverse complement strand
GCTTTGTAATCTCGCGATTCACTCTCAGAAATATCCAACGCAATAGAATGATATTGAGAGTAATTAGTTAGCGTCAACTCAGCTTTCGCATTGTCTAACGTGGCAAGCTCTTCGCTCACGGTATCAGCAAATGCGTAAGTGCGAGTGCCTAGCGTTTTACCAAAATCCAAACTAATCGTCTTAAATGGCGTAAATTCCACAGTTTGAAGCTTCGTCGTAAGACCTGGATGATCCGCTTTATTAATGGTGCCGTTAACCAATACGGTTTTAGTTGTATAGTTACGTGCAGTTAACGTCACTTCCACTTGGTAGTCGCCAGCATGCAGCACTTTCAAACGACCAGAATCTGAAGATAACAACTCAACCACCGGCTCAGCTTGGTTAATCAGACGATAGCTTGCTTTGGCTTCTCCCCCACTCATCACAGGTGTGATAACCGCACCAGCAGAAAAGTCCTGAGTTGGATAAGTAATAGAAACCGGGTTGCTACCTTGTTTAAGCGTTACAGCAAAGCTAC
>NZ_JAWOWF010000833.1:0-517 GCF_033340295.1 Vibrio sp. 1401 | reverse complement strand
GTCGTGCCAACGGTTTGCAAATTCAGGAGAAATACCGTCCTTAACAAAGTCACCTTTAGCCGGCATTTTTCCGATGTAGCCCCACTCAGGCGTTACAAGGTTTGCGGACATCTGAACCTCTCCATCTCATTAGACCAAAATGGGTTGATTGCACTAGATGGAATCAACTCAAGCTGAACCTTGTTCCCCTTCAAATCGATCATGACAATGTTGTCGTTGCGGGACTCTGGTCGAGCCTTGAGTGATTGGTCCAATAGTTTGAAAATGCCCCATTCCCCTTCATAGGTATGAGCAATTTCTCGTTTTGATTCGGGCGGTGTAAACACAATACGTGTCTGATCTTGACCCGATGGCCAGCGAAGTTCCTTCGATCTCGCAGGACCGTGCTTATAAACCAAGTCTTGATCACCTAGCTCTAGCACAAATCGAGTAATGTGTTGATCTAGGTATACGGGTTTCATACCAAACTCGACTCGTAGCGAGTTATCTGATTCAAAGAACGATTGTCTAATGCGTT
>NZ_JAWOWF010000832.1:0-518 GCF_033340295.1 Vibrio sp. 1401 | reverse complement strand
CAGCTTTTGGATCATAGGTAGCCAAAAGCCTAGTGTACTGCTTGAGGAGCTTTTAGATCATAGGTGACCTAAAGCTCCTAGAGCGAAACTAAACGGTATAGTTCACGCTGCTGCTTGCTTCGGTACTTACGCTAAACTTTTGATTTAACAAGGCGAACATTTGATCGTAGTACTGAGAATTTGGCTTGTTGCCAAGAAGTTTGCACAGTTCGTTACCCGTCGGTGTGAAACGGTAGTACAGCAGACGGATGCCCTTCGTATTCACTTGCAGAGACAAATTCTTGCCTTGATATGCCAGTATCAATGGCGTTTCAATGCCGATCTCTCCTGATTCCAGTTCTGTGCTATGCAGTAACCCCAATTCAATCAATACTTATAGACTTGAGTACGGCAATTGAAAGCTGCCCATATTCAGATTGCTGGTGGTATCTCGTTTACCAAAGTTGAATATTCCGCCATGTGCTTTATAGCCTATCAATAACTTTTTACTGTTGTCACCGCCAAAACTGCACGCCAAA
>NZ_JAWOWF010000831.1:0-519 GCF_033340295.1 Vibrio sp. 1401 | reverse complement strand
GTCGCTATTTGTGTGTGAAAAAAAGCAAATAACGATATGGGATGTTAATGACGTGGTCAACCTTGCAGGCACAGGCTCATGTAACACTCTCTTTGATAAAAAAGTTATTCACGTTAATCGATTTGACCTGGCTAGTGAATTGCTAGAAAGCACTGATGCAAAAAGTGCACTGGTGACCATTACATTGGGAACCGAATTGAAAGCCGCGACTGATATTCGCACGCAGCAGTCGTTTACTGCGATGCAAAGGAACTGGCAGTAATGAAGAAACAACAAGGTGCAGCTGCGTTATTAGTTGTGAGCGTATTGCTAGTTGCGGCATTAATGATGTCTCTCGGTAGCTATAAATCCCTCTTTTACCAAATTAAACGAGCCAACAATCAAATTGAAGCAAGACAGGAACATTGGCGTGCAGAAGGAGGGCTAGAGTGCGTCTACAGCAAGACCAAAATAAATAAAACACTGCCAACTAATGTGAATGATTGCATCACAGCTATGGGGCTTGATGCCTTAACATAT
>NZ_JAWOWF010000830.1:0-519 GCF_033340295.1 Vibrio sp. 1401 | reverse complement strand
GCAAGCCAGAAGTCTGGCTTCAATATGCTTAAACCAGCCTCACAACCCAAAAACGTAGCTGCTGGTGATACTGCACTGTTTACAGTACCTGCGAGTGAGTATTTTGAGTATCTGGGTGAAACAGAAAGTGACGAACAGTACTCGCTTCGACACACTCACGCAATTGAATCTCTTCAACAGAATGTTTATCTATGTAGCGGAGAGGCGAGTTGTCGAACCTTTTCTGTGGGTAAATGTTTTAAGTTCAAAAAACACGAAGATAAATCGCGAGTAGGAAAAGAATATGTCTTGGCCTCTGTGACGATTTTTGCTTCTGTGTTTAATCAAACTGGTCTGGGTGGCACCGCTTCTCAAGGTGTTCGTGTTGCGTTTACTTGTGTGGACTCTAAAACCATTTTAAGGCCGGCGGTTACTTACCCTAAACCGCAAATTAAAGGTCTTCAAACAGCCATTGTGACTGGTAATAAAGACGGTGAGGTATACGTTGATAAACATGGCAGAATAAAAGTACAGTTCCAT
>NZ_JAWOWF010000829.1:0-519 GCF_033340295.1 Vibrio sp. 1401 | reverse complement strand
GCAGGGCGCATCTGTTTCCCCCACCATTTTAGACAACGTCGACAACAAGATGCGTGTAGCCCAAGAGGAAATTTTTGGTCCGGTGCTGTGTGTCATTCCATTCAAAGACGAAGCGCAAGCAATTGAGATCGCTAACGATTCGAAGTACGGCTTAGGCGCGGCACTCTGGAGTAGCAATATCAACCGCGTTCATCGCGTAGCAAAACGACTGCAAGCCGGCTCGGTTTGGGTTAACAACTACAACGAAGGTGACATGACGGTTCCATTTGGTGGATTCAAAATGAGCGGAAACGGTCGAGACAAGTCTCTCCACGCGATTGAAAAATTCACCGAAACCAAAACCACTTGGATTCGCCTCCATCCTTAAGCCTGCTGACGATTACGATAAATAAAGGAATAGTTCTATGAACAAGCATACGGATTCGTTCTACGCGCACTCTGTGCCAAACATGCCGGAATACCCACAATTGCAAGACAACATCGAGTGCGATGTGTGTGTAGTCGGTGCGGGATTCTCTG
>NZ_JAWOWF010000828.1:0-519 GCF_033340295.1 Vibrio sp. 1401 | reverse complement strand
AGTCTGAATGTCTCACTGGGGACGCACTATTTAGCACCCGCTGCGATTGCGGTTTTCAGTTAAATCGTGCGTTGCAAAACATCGTCGAAGAGGGCAGCGGCGTGCTGCTCTATTTGCGTCAGGAGGGACGTGGCATCGGTTTAATCAACAAAATTCGCGCCTATCACTTGCAGGATGATGGTGCGGATACCGTTGAGGCGAATGAGCGTTTAGGGTTTGCTGCTGATATGCGAGACTATGCGTTTTGCAAAGGGATGTTAGAGCATTTAGGGATTGACGAAGTGCGTCTGATGACCAACAACCCCCGTAAGCTTGCGGCTTTGAAAAACGCGCACATCAATGTCGTTGAGCGTGTGCCACTGCAAGAAGGTCGCAATCCAAGCAACCAACACTATCTAAAAACCAAAGCAAACAAATTAGGGCACATGTTTGATCCCCATTTTGTTGATCAAACGGAATGATCGTTTCTGGCGGGTATCAAATCGAATAGACAAAAACGCCAGCTTGAGAAGGCTGGCG
>NZ_JAWOWF010000827.1:0-519 GCF_033340295.1 Vibrio sp. 1401 | reverse complement strand
TGAAAAGCAAATTAGCAGTGGCGCTAATGGCTGCGGGCCTTAGTTTTAATGCGCTAGCAGCAGATATTAAAGTTGGCTACGCTGCTGACCCAGTATCGCTTGACCCGCATGAGCAATTGTCTGGCGGTACACTGCAAATGTCACACATGGTATTTGACCCTCTAGTTCGTTTCACTCAAACAATGGACTTCGAACCTCGTCTAGCAGAAAGCTGGGAACGTGTTAACGACACAACGGTACGCTTCAAACTGCGTGAAGGCGTGAAGTTCCACTCTGGTAACTCGCTAACAGCGGATGATGTGGTGTGGACATTTGAGCGTCTACAAAGCTCTCCAGACTTTAAAGCGATCTTCGACCCGTACGAGAAAATCGTAAAAGTGGATGACTACACGTTCGATTTGGTTACTAAAGGTCCATACCCACTTGTTCTGCAAACGGCGACGTACATCTTCCCTATGGACAGCAAGTTCTACTCAGGTAAGACAGAAGACGGCAAAGACAAGTCTGAACTAGTGAAGC
>NZ_JAWOWF010000826.1:0-520 GCF_033340295.1 Vibrio sp. 1401 | reverse complement strand
TCTGTATTTCTGGCCAATATGTCCCATGAGATTCGAACGCCGTTGAATGGCATCATGGGGATGACTGAAATTTTGTCGCAAAGTGAGCTGTCGCCTCATCAGCAAGAAGTCGTGGATGACATCGATACCTCTTCCCACACTTTGCTTGCATTGCTAAACGATATTCTAGATTTGTCTAAGATCGAGTCGGGGCGCCTCGAATTGTCGTTGGTTGAAGCTGACATTCGCGAAGTCGTTTATCAATCGGTGATTTTGTTTCAATCTAAAGCCACGTCTAAACAGCTTGAACTCGATATTTCATTGGATGCAAACATTCCGGCTCGCGTGATGGTCGATGATCATCGCATAAAACAGATCATTACTAATCTGGTTTCCAATGCCGTTAAGTTTACTGAACAAGGCTATATCTCAGTCGAAGTGAGTTACGAAGAAGCGTTAGAGCAAGGGCGAGGTTCGCTCACATTCCTTATCAAGGATTCGGGCATCGGCATTGAAAGGAACAAACTGGCGACCATTTTTG
>NZ_JAWOWF010000825.1:0-520 GCF_033340295.1 Vibrio sp. 1401 | reverse complement strand
CGAGAATAATTTGGCATCACCATATTGCTTACCGTATTCATCAATCGTCGGTAAGTGTAATCCAAGTAGAAGGTGCTGCTCTTTGTGTCTCAATGCGACTTTATTTAGCCACGCCAGTAGGTTTTGGAAAAAGCTGACTTCGACTTTTCCTTTAATCGATAACTCAGGAGCCTGAATAGACTTTCCGTGCTGGAAGATGTACTCACCGACTTCGCCAAGTCGATATTGATAAATTTTACGAACAACAAGCTCTTCGACTTTGATCTTTGAGTCACAACTTAAACATTGACTGATCGTCGCCGCTTCAACAAATAAACTGGAGCAACTATTACAAACGTGGTTTCAAGCGGGCGATCATAATCAACACCGATATGGCGCAGCTGGGTCAAACATTTAGGGCACTCAAGCTTTCCACGGCGCTGAAAGCTGTGTTGTTCACCAACATGGCCACAAGTGAAACAGTGCAAAGAGCTTTGAGAGTCGATATCGATGCTGCTGCAATCCGGGCACACCTCTACAT
>NZ_JAWOWF010000824.1:0-520 GCF_033340295.1 Vibrio sp. 1401 | reverse complement strand
CACCAATATTTGAGCCTAATGACAGGCAAATCAACTTGCTTCACCATGACGCATGAAGAGCTAGAAGCCACCGTCGATAACTTGTTGAGAGAAGGCTATTTGGAAGACGTAAAGTCTCTGATTTCTCAATACCAACGTGTGGCGTAGGAAAGAATCGTTTAGCTCTCGAGCCATGAGTCAAGCCTACAGAAGCTCACCAAGCTATCTGTAATAACGAGCAAGATTTCGCCTTTTTAGGTGCCTTAAACATATCAATACATTGCCGCTCATTGAGCGGCAATTTTTTATCCAAATCCCTTGAGCTATTCACATTACGCCAGATTCCGCTAGACTGTCAGCAACTCAACAACTCGGTAGTTTTTGGCAACATGAAGCAGATCCTTGATTTTATTCCTCTCATTATCTTCTTCGCTCTATACAAGATGTACGACATCTATGTAGCGACTGGAGCACTCATCGTTGCAACGGCAGTTCAACTTATCGTGACCTACGCGCTGTATAAGAAAGTAGAGAAGATGCA
>NZ_JAWOWF010000823.1:0-520 GCF_033340295.1 Vibrio sp. 1401 | reverse complement strand
GTTCATTCGCTCCCGCAGATTGAATCGCATCCACGATTTCAAAACAGTCTTCAGGGTTTTCCCAGCCCAGACGAATTTTTGCGGATACAGGGATATTCGCAGGCACTGCGTCACGGCATGCTTTTACCACGCTATGAATCAACTCAGGATGCTGCAATAGCGCCGCACCTCCTTCGCTTTTGTTGACCATTTTTGCTGGGCAACCAAAATTTAGGTCGATGCCGCGCGCGCCAAGCTCTGCTGCTCGGATTGCGTTTTCCGCCATCCAGTGAGGCTCTTGGCCTAGTAGTTGAACATGTACAGGCACACCAGAAGTGGTCTGAGAGCCTTGCATAAGCTCCGGACATAAGCGATGAAAGACATGGTCTGGCAGGACTTGATCGATCACTCGAACGAACTCCGTCACACACAGATCATAGTCGTTTATTTCGGTCAGGATTTGGCGCATCAAATGGTCTAAAACGCCTTCCATTGGGCCTAATACAACTCGCATAGTTTGCCTAATACAGTTTGGTGATAA
>NZ_JAWOWF010000822.1:0-522 GCF_033340295.1 Vibrio sp. 1401 | reverse complement strand
ATTATCGCGAAAGACGCACCAATCGTTGAGTCTCGTGGCTACAAGTCAGACGATTCAGCTGAAGTAGTTGGCGGTCAATTCGTTGGTGAAACAACGGGTAACGTTTGGCTAATCGGTGTTCAAGCGAACTACCGTTTCTAATTACTCGTTAAAAAATCGAGAGACAAAAAAGGCTTAGCACTTGCTAAGCCTTTTTTATTGCGTTCATTTTATTTGAAACATCAACGATTAGAATTCATCTAGATATTCGTCTAACAACGCTTCTTCTTCCGGATTCACTTCTTCTACCGTGTCGATTTCTGCTTTAAAGTTTTGACGCTGAATGTAGACATCTCGAGTCAGTACATAAGGATCTGGAGAACTATCAAGCTGTGCTTCTTGCGGTACAAGCAACGCTCGTTTTTCCAAACCTTCTAATGCCCACTTCCCTAAACCAGCCCAAATATTCAAGTAAGATAATGGGAGATACATACCATCGACGGTATCTGTCACTTCTCGCAGAGTATAAGGACCATAACCAGG
>NZ_JAWOWF010000821.1:0-522 GCF_033340295.1 Vibrio sp. 1401 | reverse complement strand
GCTTAGGCGGCACGCTGTTTATCATTATCGCAATGGGATTGGTAACTCTGGCAACTCGCTGGGGTGGCGTTTATGTGATGTCATTCATTCCGATTAGCGAACGCGTGCAACGTTTTATCACCGCTATGTCAGGGTCTGTACTGATTGCCCTCTTAGCGCCTCTCGCCATCGAAGGTGACAACGGTGCGCGAGCCGCGCTCTTTTCAACCGCTGTGGTGATGTTTATCGTTAAAAAACCGCTTCCTGCTATTGCTGCTGGCATTATCGCTGCCGCCGCAGTGCGCGCTTTCTAAAACTGGGTTTTCAATCGCCTCAAAGGCTCAGAAAGAGCCATATTTATAAACAACACAGCCCTGCTGACTCTAATAGCGTCAGCAGGGCTTTTCTTCATGTTTGATGAGTCTCAGATATATAAGCCTAAGACTCTAATTTTCAAAACAGGGGCTTAAGCACAGCAGTTACAGTTGCGCTTATATTTGTCCATTTTACCGATACCCGGGTTAAAGGTATTGGTTGGATCAA
>NZ_JAWOWF010000820.1:0-522 GCF_033340295.1 Vibrio sp. 1401 | reverse complement strand
AAAATAGCTTTTCATGAATTTAATATTGGCATTGCTTTTGCTATTTATGATTGGAACTTTCGATAATCAGTTAATTTAGGAGAACGAAATGAAAAGCAATGTTGTTACTCTGGTTGGTCTATTTTCTCTAGCAACGTTTAGTACTTTATCTTACGCAGCGGACTCCAAAGATCATGGCGTTTATGTAGGTGCGAACTACGGTTATTTAAAAGTTGATGGACAAGATGATTTCGATGACGACAGCGATGCAATGCAAGCATTGGTGGGTTATCGCTTTAACCGTTACTTAGCGTTGGAAGGTGGCTACATTGATTTTGGTAGCTATGGTAACAACTTGGCTAATGCAGAGACGGATGGTTATACCGCAGCATTGAAAGTGACGGCTCCAATCACCGATAGAGTGGATGTGTACGCGAAAGGTGGCCAAATGTGGTATTCGACAGATTATAACGTTGCTGGATTCCATAGGAACAAAGATGACGAAGGGGTATTTGCTGGTGCTGGTGTAGGTTTTAAAGTAAC
>NZ_JAWOWF010000819.1:0-522 GCF_033340295.1 Vibrio sp. 1401 | reverse complement strand
CTGGCAAGTTCTTCTCGTTCTAACTCAAGGGCTGCACGCATTTTCACGATGTCGCCAGGCGTTACTTGCATCGCTGCAAATTCCGCAATGTTACTTTCAAGCAACTGGCGAGCTTGGAGCATTTCAAACGGACCGGCATCATCGCTGATCACGTTCTCACGGGAGTTCGGTTGAGATGGAATATTGATGACATACACCCCAGAACCTTTCTTCACTTCGACAAGGTTTTCCAGCTCCAGCATGATGATCGCTTCACGCACTACTGTGCGGCTAACGTCGAGACGTTCTGCGATATCGCGCTCAGGCGGCAGCCTATCTCCGACCACGTAACGGCCATTGATAAGTTCTTGTCTAAGGACTAAACCGATCTCTTGATACGGTCTTTTCGGTTCAAAAGGCATCATGATGATATTATCACTATATTCCATCTAACTTCTCACGCCATCATAACGACCAATAACAATTGGTCAACCTCTATGTACCAGAATGTGGTAACACCTTGTTTTCGATTGTTTATTACTA
>NZ_JAWOWF010000818.1:0-522 GCF_033340295.1 Vibrio sp. 1401 | reverse complement strand
CCTCACCTAGGCACTGCATTTAAATGTAACGAAGCCACCATTATCGGTAACACATGTTTGTACGGCGCGACAGGAGGAAAACTGTTTGCTGCGGGTAAAGCAGGAGAGCGTTTTGGTGTTCGTAACGCTGGCACCATCGCAGTAATCGAAGGCGCGGGGGATAACGCTTGTGAATACATGACTGGCGGCATTGTGGCTATTCTTGGCGCCACAGGTGTGAACTTCGGCGCTGGTATGACGGGCGGTTTTGCTTACGTGTTGGATGAAAATCAAGACTTCCAAGGTCGTGTAAACAACGAATCGGTGGAAGCCATTTCACTGTCGGATCTATACATCCACCAAGAGCACTTGCGCGGCCTAATTGCAGAGCATCTCGAAGAGACTGGCTCTAGCCATGCAGAACATATTTTGGCGAACTTTGACGAATGGATTCCGAAGTTCTACTTGGTGAAACCTCAAGCGGCTGACTTAAACACGCTACTTGGTCACCAAAGCCGCAGCGCTGCTGAACTGCGCGTTCAA
>NZ_JAWOWF010000817.1:0-522 GCF_033340295.1 Vibrio sp. 1401 | reverse complement strand
CTACGATGATTAACTGATGTAACCGATCAGATCGTAACTTCCTGATTTAGTTCCATCGAATTACGCAACAAAGCCATTTCTCGTCGAACTAAAGCACCTGAGAACCTTGGTGCCTTGCACTTAGATGTCTACCCACGTGTCAGGGAAGGCCTATTTCGACAGATGTTTTAATATTAGTTGGAAGTGCAATCCCATTTGCACCTCTGTTAATGTTGTAATCAAGTTCGGTAGCTCTATGCATGACCGGATATTCCTGAGCAATATTGATACTAATTTGGTGATTTCCAGCATGGTTTTCAGGTAACCCGCCAACTATTTCGTTATTTAACTTGAGCCCACAACCTCTTCTTAAAGAACCGCCATAATAATTCGCAACACTCCCCTCCTTTGAGTTTTATTTAAGGGGATGATTTGGACAATTTCCTCTATACCTACAACATATTGAAGGCTTTGTTGCGTAATTCGATGGAACTAAATCAAGAAGCTACGATCTGAGCGGTTACGCCCATCAATCGTCGTAGC
>NZ_JAWOWF010000816.1:0-523 GCF_033340295.1 Vibrio sp. 1401 | reverse complement strand
ATCCACGATGATAGAAGCTACGTCTGCTGGAGCCATTGCGTTGATAACGAATTGAGCTGGGTTATCATCCCAAAGCACGATATCGATACGCTCACCACCAAGCTCACCAGAAACAGCTTGTACACGTGCGCCACGCATACCAACACACGCACCAACAGGGTCAATACGTTTGTCATTTGTTTTCACTGCGATCTTAGCGCGAGAACCAGGATCACGAGCAGCACCTTTCAGTTCGATGATTTCTTCAGCGATCTCTGGGACTTCTACACGGAATAGTTCTTCAAGCATTTCAGGCTTAGAACGAGTGATAAACAATTGGAAACCACGCGCTTCTGGAGCAACTTTGTACAGAAGACCACGTACACGGTCACCTGGACGGAAATTTTCACGAGGAAGTTGGTCATCACGTAGGATTACCGCTTCTGCGTTGTTACCTAAGTCAAGAACGATTGTGTCGCGGTTTACCTTCTTAACAACACCAGTGATTAGATCACCTTCGTTGTCGATAAACTGCTCAACGATT
>NZ_JAWOWF010000815.1:0-523 GCF_033340295.1 Vibrio sp. 1401 | reverse complement strand
GAATATTGGCAGTAACAGGTAAGAAAACGCAGGAAACAACTTACTGATACCCGCACCAAAACCTATAATCGAAATGTAGTAAATCACATTCCAAATCCAATAGGTTTTGCGATCGATACGTCCGTGAAACGAAAACAGTAACTCTTTAGTCGACATCAATTTTTATCCAAAAATAGAAAGAATACAGAGTAGCCGAGTCGGGTTAATTTGGGAAGAAACAACAAGTCGTGAACAACGTCGGCCAAGCCTTATATTCAGTTCACCACTTTTTGAAAGCTGTCCACATCCATATCTCGAATGTTAACCGTTAAACTGTGTACATGACTTGCCTGTTCTTGAAGCACAGCCATTAAAGCTCGCGATAATTCTCGCTTTTGTTCAGGCGTTCGGCCAGACAACAAATCAAAATTGATATGGATAAAATCGAGGCTGTCACCCGCTTCACCAATTAGCCAGTTATGCCATCTTAACGTTCTGGATTTCACAGAGGCCAACTCAAAAAGGCCACTCTCTCACGCAGCTT
>NZ_JAWOWF010000814.1:0-523 GCF_033340295.1 Vibrio sp. 1401 | reverse complement strand
GGAATGCGGTTATGAGGGACGTACTGCAACGTGAGTGAACGGTCACCACGAACATCCACGTTAAACACCTGAATGTTAGGCTCTAAGTTTGATAGGTTGTACTGCGCTGCCAGAGTTTCTCGAATGCGCTTGTAGCCCATTCCATCATGTATGGCGGAGACTTCAATAAAGTTCTTCCTGTCATCATCGTTGATGGCGAACAGTTTGAAATCACGCATCAATTTCGGAGACAAATATTGGCTGATAAAGCTTTCATCTTTGAAATTATGCATAGCAAAATGCAAGGCATCTAACCAATCTGTTCCTGCTAGATCCGGGAACCACTCTTTATCCTCGTCAGTTGGCTCTTCACAAATACGCTTTATATCGCGGAACATCGCAAAGCCGAGAGCATAGGGGTTGATACCGCTAAAGTAAGGACTGTTGTAAGGTGGTTGAGCAACCACACTTGTATGGCTATGTAAAAATTCAAGAATGAACTTTTCGGACACAATACCTTCATCATACAAGTGGTTTAGAATCG
>NZ_JAWOWF010000813.1:0-523 GCF_033340295.1 Vibrio sp. 1401 | reverse complement strand
GATTTCTGTATTGGATCACACTGGAAAAGAAGGTTTGACCCGTAACGGTAACCTCAAAATTGACCAAAATGGTATGCTAACCAACGCAAGCGGTCATGCCGTTTTGGGGGAGAACGATGCGCCAATCACCCTGCCAATCCCACTCTCCAAAATCGAAATCGGTCGTGATGGCACCATCTCTGTACTTCCACAAGGTGCGCCGGCTGAAGAATTACAAATCGTTGATCGTATCAAGCTTGTGAAAACTGACGATCAAAGCTTATTTAAAGACACCAATGGCTTATTTCGCCATAAAACTCCAAACCAGCCTTACGAAGCAGACGGCACTATCAGCATCCAAACTGGTGCGATTGAAGGTAGTAACGTGAATGCCGTAGGTGAAATGACCGCGCTGATTGACCTTCAACGTCAATTCGAAATGCAGGTCAAAATGATGAGCACCGCTGAAGAGATGGATAAATCTTCAGATTCATTGCTTCGTATGAGTTAACAGAGTTAGAGGTTCACTATGCATCCAGCACTA
>NZ_JAWOWF010000812.1:0-524 GCF_033340295.1 Vibrio sp. 1401 | reverse complement strand
TTCAGGTATCCAATAAGAATCTGTGGCGTTGTCAACTTGAAGACGACACCCTCTACATCATTGAGAAAGAAACCGATATGAATGACGTAAACACATCCGAAACACTCACAGACCACCAGCAACTGCCTGTGGAACTCACGTTCGACATTGGCCACCAAACCGTCACGCTGGAGCAACTCAACCAACTGCAACCGGGGTACGTTTTCGAGCTCAACCAACCGGTGTCTAAGCCCGTGACATTGCGCGCGAATGGTAAAATCATTGGAGAATGTGAACTGGTAAACGTCAACGATCATTTAGGTGTACGTGTGCTTGAATTATTCGGCGGCACTCAGGAGCCGGCATGATTCAGTTACCTGATGAGCTAAACCTCATTGTCAGCCTAGCACTGCTGGCATTGATCCCGTTTATCGCCATGATGGCGACCTCATTTGTAAAACTCGCGGTCGTGTTTTCGCTGCTGCGAAAGGCGCTTGGCGTACAACAGATTCCACCGAATATGGCGCTGTATGGCTTAGCGATCA
>NZ_JAWOWF010000811.1:0-524 GCF_033340295.1 Vibrio sp. 1401 | reverse complement strand
TTAAATTCCGCTCGTTCGCAAGTTTGATCAGTTGCAGTTCGTATTCGTACTCATTTTTGGTGAGGTCGAGAGCTTCCATTGCCTTGATGTTGCTAGTATCTCGGTTATCTAGTTCCAATGTTGAATATGCTTCATAGTGACTTAGCGCCGCTTTGTAATCCCCAAGTTTTTGGTAAGCATTGGACAGCAACAGTTGCGCTCTCGCTTGTAGCAATGGCCTTGAGTTTTCCATTGCTAGTGTGAACGCTTCTTTACCGTGCTCGATCGCCTTTTCTGGCGCGTCATTTTTCAGATAAGCAAAACCAGCGGCTAAATGCCCCTCGGTTTGTAAATGGTTGTTTTCGTATCGCTCGCCCAAACCGAGTGCTTTGTTAATGTATTTGACGGCTTGTTCAAGGTTGCCAATTTCAGCAATGGCGGAAGCAAGCCCCAAATACGCCAAGCCTTGTCCATACGGATAGTGGAGCTCTTCCAAGATTTTCAATGAATTCTGGTAGTGGTTAATGGCCTTATCGAAATCTTTC
>NZ_JAWOWF010000810.1:0-524 GCF_033340295.1 Vibrio sp. 1401 | reverse complement strand
AATGCCGCCAAAAACAAAGGCAAACGTCATTAATAAGTAAGCAAGCCCCGCTCCTAAAAATCCCCAAAGTGACATGGTTTCTGATCCTTTTAAGTCCCACTTCTTTCTGGTGTGATGGAAGGGGATATGTAGTCCTAGTTCAGTGCCGTGCTTTGCTCGATGCAGGTTTTACTCTCATTGATATTACGTTTCGACAAAAAAGGATGATGTCATTATGCAATAGAGTATTAGGCACGACGTGTGGCGAGAATTTACCATCATCCATTGCTCTCAGGTATGTGTTTTGATGCTTATTTGGTTCATGTCTCATAATGAAAACTCGTTTTCAATGGTTCTCAGTTGAGCTAATAACTAACTTTTTGGTCTGGTGCGATAAATTTCATTTTTTGAGTCACTTTTGACTCATATTGCCTTATTTAGGAAAAGGTAAATTAATGTTTTTATTAATAATTATTGAGTTTTCCTGTGCGGGATTGGTCCCATTAAATTAGAGTAATAAGTCTATTTTTGGGATCGGTTTCATA
>NZ_JAWOWF010000809.1:0-524 GCF_033340295.1 Vibrio sp. 1401 | reverse complement strand
CATCGACTCTTGTCCCGAAGGTGCATAGTTACCCTCTTCATCCCATTCACCACCTGACTTTGAGTGCACGGTCTTGTGGCAATGAAACGTCGTCATGTCGTTTTCAACGATGTCGTTGATGATGCCTTCTAATCGCCCAGGGGCCAGCTCGATAGCGCCCTCCTTCCGGAATGGACAGTTGGCGCAAGGTTTCTTCAAACGGAGATGATTTGCTTGCTTTGGCATACATATCACTTTTACAGCATCATTTTATGATTCTATGATATAGCCATATTCCGTGTAGTCAATATCTCACTAACAATTACTTTCTATCGGACGCTTACGCGCCCATTTTGGGCAGATAGACAAGTTATTTGGGCGTTTGGAGCGTGCGAGGTGGACAGCGGGGAGACTTTCACATGTGAAAGTTTTGTTTCTTGGTATCGTTTTATTGTCTCTTGATATTATTTTATGATGCTGTAATAATCATAAATAAGGGCCGCATCGCTCTTCGACCTTCGTTGCAGCCCTTACAACACAATCAA
>NZ_JAWOWF010000808.1:0-525 GCF_033340295.1 Vibrio sp. 1401 | reverse complement strand
CACGCCAAATAAAGGACAATGTGCGCTCCATTTTCAGATCTGGTACGTTTAACGCGACTAAACGTCCAGCCTCAATGTAACGTTCAACATCCAAATATGGCAAACAAGTTAAGTATTGTCCGTTAGCCACCAAGCTGCGCAACACAGGAACGTGTTCATACTCACGCCATACATCTAAATCTTCAATCAAATGATGAATGGAGCTATCAAAGGTTTTACGAGTACCTGAGCCATGCTCACGCACCACCCATTTCGCCTGCTCTAATTGAGCTAAACTGACTGAAGGGTTACGAGCAAAAGGATGATGAGAAGCTGCGACTACAGTAAGGTGATCACGACACCAGATTTCTTGGTGTAAACGGTTATCGTCACAACGTCCTTCAATAATGCCTAAATCGTATTTGTAATCTAATACGCCATCGATAACCCCTTTCGTACTTTGTACGCCTAGCGAGATTCGCATCTCAGGAAAATCGTTATCAATGATACTGATAAGGTCAGGCACCAAGTGTTCTGCTGGTGTTT
>NZ_JAWOWF010000807.1:0-525 GCF_033340295.1 Vibrio sp. 1401 | reverse complement strand
AACTCTTCAGTGGTGTGCACTTTAGCCATACCCGTAGATAGATTCACGGTTGTCAGACCTTTCTTGTTGAAGTTGTTCGCATCGCTGCCGCCGCCAGTGCCTTTCGTGAACGCTTCGATACCCATATCTGCAAACGCCGCTTTGATTGCGGTTACGTGCGCGTTGTCTTCTTCGATAACAAAGGCGTCGTACGCGCGGCTAGATTCGATTTCGACTTCTGCGCCATGTTTTTCACATACCGACTCAAATGTTGAAATCATGTGGTTGACTTGGGCTTCTAGCTTCTCTCCATTTAGAGAGCGAGCTTCAGCCACGATTTTAAGCTCTGGCATCACAATGTTGGTTGCCTGACCACCGTTGACCATGCCGATGTTCGCTGTGGTTTCTTCGTCGATGCGAAGCAGTTTCATTTGGTTGATTGCGTCTGCCGCAACCATGATCGCGCTGATGCCTTCTTCCGGCGCAAGACCTGCATGTGCAGGGCGGCCTTTGATGGTTGCGACGATCTTTTGTTGGCCCGGAGCA
>NZ_JAWOWF010000806.1:0-525 GCF_033340295.1 Vibrio sp. 1401 | reverse complement strand
GCCTGTTTGATCATCAGTGTTGGCCAACTGAGCATGGGTTTAGTGATGCCTTCCCTACCTTGGATCGCCAAAGACTTCTCAGTTTCACTCGATCAAGCGCAGCTCCTCGTGAGTATTTATCTACTTGGATTTGGCCCTTCCCAGTTCATCTATGGCCCTATGTCCGACGCATTAGGGCGCAAGAAAGTGCTACTCGCTGGTTTGCTGATCGCAATGTCTGGCTTGCTGATGATCATTTTCTGGAGCCATACGTTTACTGGCATGGTCTTAGGCCGCTTTTTGCAAGGCTTGGGGACGGGTTGCTGCGCGGTGTTGGCTCGGGCTTCCACTCGCGACCAGTTTAGTGGGAATGAGCTTCCCGTCGCGATGTCTTACATTGCTATGGCAGCGTCCATCACGCCGTTGATTGCTCCTGTGATTGGTGGGTTCATTAACTTCCACTTTGGCTGGAGCATGGTGTTCATTTCATTGTTGGGTTACGTGTCACTCGCTTGGATCATCATTGCGTTTCGATTCAAAGAGACC
>NZ_JAWOWF010000805.1:0-525 GCF_033340295.1 Vibrio sp. 1401 | reverse complement strand
TACCAGCATGCTAACCGCATTGGGAGATTTACAGTTGCTATCTCGCGTGATCGCTCGAATTGACGAAGGCAAAGGCGTTCCGGTATTACTGCGCCAATATTTGAGTTTGAATGGTAAGTTGGTGTGTTTTAACGTCGATCCGGCGTTTAACAACGCACTGGATGGATTGATTATGGTGGATTTACGCGATGTACCTGAGAAAACGCTGGCACGTTATATGGGGAGTGAAAACGCACGCGAGTATTTAGCTATGAACAATTAACCGTCGTCTACAAACGTAGGAGGTATCGCGCTGCTCAAAATCGCTCTAAACAAAACGTGTGCAGCGTGATACGTTATTTGCTCATAAAACATTAAAAACAAAGTGTTTAGTTAAACTCATCGCAAAAAGGCCACTCATCTCCAGCTTTAATCCACAAAACGCCAACATCGCGCAAACGTTCACGTTATAAACTTTCACAAAACCTCAAAATGGTTATAGATCACATTTCAAATCAAACCGAACGCCAAACAAAATGTGACCTT
>NZ_JAWOWF010000804.1:0-526 GCF_033340295.1 Vibrio sp. 1401 | reverse complement strand
CGCTATTTTTATCAACTCAGCGAAAAGCCGATCATTACTGTGGCAGGTAAAAACTGGCCGAGCGAAGTAGTTAACTTCTGTGGTGGTGAAAATGTATTTGCCAATACAGCAGCACCCTATCCTCAAGTTAGTATCGAGCAAGTGATCACACGTCAACCTGAAGTACTCTTCACCTCTCGTCATGCTATGAGTGATGATGGTATGTGGGCTCAATGGAAAAATGAACTACCAGCTCTGCGCAACAATCATGTTTGGTCACTCAATTCTGATTGGATAAATCGCCCAACACCACGCACACTCAATGCGATCATTGAAGTGTGTGAACACTTTGAAAGCGTTAGACGAAAACGCTAACGTTTTCGTTGGAAATGCCGTACAATTTCCGCCCATTTTTGTTCTCACACTTTTTATAGGTACCAAGTAACATGGATTCCATGCTGCTTTATATGATCGATTTATTCGGTACAGCAATCTTCGCTGTGTCTGGTGTTTTCCTCGCTGGCCGATTAAAAATGGATCCCTTCGG
>NZ_JAWOWF010000803.1:0-526 GCF_033340295.1 Vibrio sp. 1401 | reverse complement strand
CTCTAACGGCTTTTTCAATGTTTAAAACAAAATAAAAGCCCCGAGATGCACTCGGGGCGAAGTTGGCGTTATTGCGCCATCAGTTCAGATGGGATTTCGATTCCCATTTCTTTGTAGTAACGAATCGCACCCGGATGCAGCGGTAAAGGAAGTCCCGAAATCGCTTTTTCGATCGCCATCGCTTTGGTTGCTTTGTGGATGCCTTGTAGGAACGGAAGGTTCTCGTAAATGGCTTTGGTCAGTTGGTAAACGTCCTCTTCCGAGATATCGTCTCGAACCGCAAGGAAGTTCGGCTGAGCAATCGTCGTGATTGGTTTATCTAAACCTGGGTAAGTGTTGGCAGGAATGTCGTACTTGGTCCACAACGTGTAGTTGCCGTTGGCTTGCTTGATTTGCTCGTCAGTGAACGAAAGTATCGAGATATCTTTGCCTAGCGCCGCAAATGCTTGCGTCACCGCCCCAACAGGAACACCTGCTGGCGTATTCATACCATCGATGGTGCCATTTTGTAGCGCACTTGCACTGC
>NZ_JAWOWF010000802.1:0-526 GCF_033340295.1 Vibrio sp. 1401 | reverse complement strand
TGAGCTTACTTCCGCCAGCGCATCCACCATCGGGAAGAAGTTTGAAATTGGAATGATGCCATCAAACGCAACAGTAATATCCAACTCCCAACCGTTAGCAAGCAAAGTCGCATCATTCACTAACTTTTCACTCGCTTGCAGAATTGCACGCCCTCTTTCCAAAATGAGCTTGCCTGCCTCCGTAAAGAGCGCTTTGTGTCCTGAACGGTCAAAAATATTGATGTCGAGATCTTGTTCGAGCTTTTGGATTTGGTAACTCAGTGAAGATGGTGCTCTATCGAGCTCATTTGCCGCTGCCGCAAAGCTGCCTCTGCGATCTATCGCATCCAAGATATGGAGCGCTTCTAAAGTGATAGGGCTCTGCACGATAACTCCCTTTGTGTGATGTGAGTCACAGCTGTGATATTTGGATAGATTTGTCAGAAATCGTTTTCAACAATATAACACACTGATAAATAAAGACTAGAAATGCCAAGCATCCAAGAATAGACGACATCAAAACTTGAATATTAAAATGATAATGATA
>NZ_JAWOWF010000801.1:0-526 GCF_033340295.1 Vibrio sp. 1401 | reverse complement strand
TTCATGGTTATCTTATGCAGAGAATCTCGGTGACGCGAGACAATAATCCGTCATCACTGTGCGAAAATTAATGGCGTCTTCAGGGTTTGGCGTACCACTTTATGTAAGTGTCGGTGCAAAGGATGGTTGCGATTGGTTTGTAAGAAACCGCCAGAGACCACAAACTGACTGAACTCACGGTTGACGAGTGGCATTGCGTAGGACGCCAGTTCCGGCATCAACAATGCCGAGCTTTGACTGGCATACATAATTGCGTCGGTTTCTTGCAGCATTTGGCAAGCCACGCGCAAATTATAGGATTTCAATAACACCACGGGCTCATAGCCCATGCGGCGATACTCGGACTCCACGGTACAAAGCGGTTTATATGACGCGGGCGCAGGCAAAGAAACAAGGGGCAGCTTGGAGACCGTGTCCCAATCATTGCTGACTTTCGACAAGGTCGGATGGTTTTTACGCGCCAAAATCACTCGTTTTTCAACGAATAACGGGCGCATGTAAATGTCTTTCGACAGCTCGGTCTCTT
>NZ_JAWOWF010000800.1:0-527 GCF_033340295.1 Vibrio sp. 1401 | reverse complement strand
AAACCTTGAAGCTGGCTCTGACTCTCCAAAAGGCCGGGCCTTAACACGCAAAAACTCTTCTTTGATTTGCTCGTAAGTAGCCGGTTCATTTGTAGAATTGTGAACAAATGGGAGCTTTGTTGCTGCGGTAACGTCACTTAACATATTACCTACCCCAACAGTTATATAACCTCTGATATCCAAATACATATGCTCAACTCTTCCCTCATATTGCTCTAATTTAATCTTGAGCTTCATTTTGAGGGAGGATGAAACAGGCACAGACTTCTTCGCGCTCAAAACCGTGATAGCCTGTGTCAACTTACGATGACTTCTTCCATTCACATCGATTCTTCCATCTGGACGAGCTATTCCAACAAGGTTTTTCTGAAAAGCTTTGATTGCGGCGACAGTCTTGGAGTTTTCAGGTCTAGAGCCCAGTTTCCCATCTACTTTAAGCTCCTTTATTCCCTTTAAAGAGCCGAGCAATTGGTTAATAGACCTTTGCACCGTTCGAATATCAGAATCCACATTTTTACCGCCCAAAC
>NZ_JAWOWF010000799.1:0-527 GCF_033340295.1 Vibrio sp. 1401 | reverse complement strand
AACAAGATATCGCTCACCTAAAAGCGCATCTGCCATCGGGTGTTGAACTAGAAGTCATTGAAGATCGCGCTCTGCTTGCTATTCAAGGCCCTCAAGCGGCGACGGTGTTAGCCCGTTTTGCTCCAGAAGTGACAGACATGCTGTTCATGGATATTCGTAAAGTGGAAATTCTGGGCGCTGAGTGCATTGTTTCTCGCAGTGGCTACACTGGCGAAGATGGTTACGAAATCTCTGTTCCTGCTGACAAAGCAGAAGAGCTAGCGCGCAAACTGACTGCGGAAGAAGAAGTAGAATGGATTGGCCTTGGTGCGCGTGATTCACTTCGTCTAGAGTGTGGTTTGTGTCTATACGGACATGACTTAGACACAACAACTACGCCTGTAGAAGCGAGCTTGCTTTGGGGTATCCAAAAAGTGCGCCGTGTTGGCGGTGAACGTGAAGGTGGTTTCCCTGGTGCTGACATCATTCTAAAGCAGATTGAAACCAAAGATGTCGCACGTAAGCGTGTTGGCCTTGTTGGTCAAACA
>NZ_JAWOWF010000798.1:0-527 GCF_033340295.1 Vibrio sp. 1401 | reverse complement strand
TACATTGGGATAGAAATCGCGTTTCTAGATGAGCTTTCAGAATGAAAAAAAATAAAGTTGTTACCACGGAAGATATCCTTCTAAAACTTTGCCAGTCTGTTTCTGGCGTTCTTACTTCGGCCACCTCTTCTCAAGTTAATTACTCCGCAATGGTTCAAAAGATCAACAAGACCAGCCTCAAACCAGATTTTGGCTGTTTTGTCCTATTTGATGGCGGATTTACCGGACTTGTAGTGATTAACTTTACTGCAAAAGCCGCTTTAGAGATTTACACCAACTACATGCGTAATATGGGCATGCCAGAAGAAGAACTGGCTATCTCCCATACTTCTGATGAAGTTGCAGACGTATTGGGTGAACTCATGAACCAATTGGTCGGTGACTTTACCAATAAAATCCGTAAAGAACTGCAAACCAACATCACGCAAAACCAACCGAAGATGCTGGCGCTGAACAAACAGGTAATTTTGCAAGTTGATACCAATTTGGATCGCCCTCAAGCACGTCGAGTGACGTTCTCGACCGCG
>NZ_JAWOWF010000797.1:0-528 GCF_033340295.1 Vibrio sp. 1401 | reverse complement strand
CAATACGAACCATTGCGCTTTCTCTCCTTCTCTGGATAACGAGGCTTCTCGTTCTCTTTCGTTTCGCTGTATCTTTTTAAACTAACAACATACTGTGTTAACCACAAGCACGTTCATTGGGCTTAAGCAAACTCTTTTACGACACGTTGTAAGATAGGCACGTTCGCTTCAGGGAAGGTGTAATCCCCTAATTCACCAACTGCGACCCAGCGCCCTTCTTGACCTTCTCGACCATAAGGTTCGTTCTCGAACTGAGAGACGGTAATAAAATCAAATTTTAGTGACTTATCTGGGTAATCGTATTCAAGGTGTTCAAACGGTGCTTGTTCAATCACTCGAATCCCCCCTTCCTCTTCAAGCTCACGAACCATCGCTTGTTCAACTGTTTCTCCTAGCTCGACTTTACCGCCCGGAAACTCCCAAAAACCACCTTTATGTTTATCATCAGGACGTTTAGTAATAAAGATTTGCGACTTATCTTGATTGAAAATGATCGCTGCAACAATGTGAATTCTTTTCATGGATATT
>NZ_JAWOWF010000796.1:0-528 GCF_033340295.1 Vibrio sp. 1401 | reverse complement strand
ATTCATCGAGGGTTAAACGGCGTGGAGCTAACAGAGGAAGGAAAGCGCTATTTGCCCCAAATAACAGAAGCTCTGGAGCTCATTCAGCATGCAACCGCCAGCCTAATTCAAACCAATACTGATCAAGAGCTGTTGGTTGTCGATGTCACACCCTCATTTGCCAGTCTTTGGCTGGTGCCAAATATCGATGATTTCCACCAGCGCCATCCAAATATTCGCGTGAAAATTCTTACCGGAGATGGCGCAGTTAAAAACATTCATGGCGAAAGTGATCTGCATGTGCGGTGTTTGCCTCTTTCGACTCATTATGAATATAGCCAGCTCTTATGTGAGGAAACCTTGTTGCTGATTGGCAACACCAACCTACCAGAGCTGTCAGACAACCAAGCCATTAGCCATTACCCATTTATTCCGCAAACGACTCGCCCGCAACTGTGGGAGCAATTCAAACAGGAGAACGATTTAGAGTGCCCAATCACCTATCACTCCGTCGGGTTTGAGCATTTTTATTTGGCGTGTGAAGCCGTG
>NZ_JAWOWF010000795.1:0-528 GCF_033340295.1 Vibrio sp. 1401 | reverse complement strand
TAACTGGCGAATCCGCACCTTTTACATAGCGGATTTTGTTTTGTCGCTCATCGACAAACATGGTCAACTTACAACCCACACCACAATAGGTACAAATGGTATCGACGGCTTTTAGCTGTTCGGTTCTGCCTTGAGAGCGGTCACGGCTGTCCACCATCGCGCCCGTTGGACATGCCTGAACACACGCCCCACATTGCACGCATTTTGAATCGCCCATGAGCGTCAAACCGCTGCAACTTGCGCCTTTTTCATCGGAGCGGAATCGTGGACGAGCATCTGGTCGTAAAGCTGGTCGGCCATTTTTATCCGACACAAAACTCAACACACCATGTACCGCTTGCTCACGGCATGCTTGAATACACTGACCACAACTGATGCAGCGGTTAGCATCAAATTCAATGAACTCAGAACTGCGGTCTACTTCGTATTTGTGACGAAGATCTTTCGCTCGCAAATCGAGCCAATCTTGATGACCAATCACGTTAGCAGAGGAAACGTCCACGGAAACATCGAAATGTTGCTCGGCAT
>NZ_JAWOWF010000794.1:0-529 GCF_033340295.1 Vibrio sp. 1401 | reverse complement strand
GTGCGAACGGTAGTACGATTCGTATGACTCGCTTTTTAGTGATTGACGACTCTAAACTAGAAAATATTGAGTATGAGTTGGCAGCGCCAGTCATGTACTACCGTCGCGGTCAACGTGAGTTCTTAGCGAGTGATGACGGCGGTTTTTATGCCAAGCCAAATGTGGTGTACGGAAAAAGCAAGTATGGCTATCCGAAATCACTTTATGAGTGGTCAGTGGTAACCATGAAGTATCAACCGAATTAATCATCGTTTGATACCTACTAAAAAGGAGTGCTGAGCACTCCTTTTTGCGTCTAATGCGCGCGGGTTACTTCGTGTAGCGCATGACTCCTTCTTGTACGGCAGTCGCCACCAAATGACCTTGCTGGTTATAAATTTCGCCACGCACTAAGCCACGAGTATTACTCGCCGTTGGGCTTTCTATTGCGTACAAAAGCCACTCATCCATCTTGAAGGGACGATGGAACCAGATTGAATGGTCAATCGTCGCAACTTGGAAATTCGGCGTCATTAACGACACTTCATGT
>NZ_JAWOWF010000793.1:0-529 GCF_033340295.1 Vibrio sp. 1401 | reverse complement strand
AAACTTGATTGTTTGGGTAGTCTATTCTACGTCCAATTTTAAACTTCATATAGCAGATGAATTATCTGGTTGCGTCAATGTCAATGTCGATTGGATAGAGCTGGATTTATTTAATATTGATTTGGTTAAGAGCAAATCAATACCTGATCTAATTTATATTGAAACCGGGGAAAACTGGGCGCAAAAAGTGGCTCATGTTTATTCCAGTGACAGTAGTTTACAGCACAGCCATACGGCATTAATTGTTTTCGGTGATGAAAGCGATACCGCTTCACTCAAAATGGCGTTGCGACTGGGTGCGACAGATTATTTCTCGCGTTCAGTTGAACTCGGCGAGCTATACCCATTGTTGAAATCGACGGCTGAGGAAAAAGTTTCCAATAAGCAAATGGGTGATTTGACCTTATTTATCAATACCAAAGGCGGTTCTGGGGCGACAACCTTAGCAACTAATACGGCTATTGAACTTTCAAGTTACGCCAAAAGTAAAGTATTGCTGATCGATCTCGATATGCAGTTCAGTGATGCT
>NZ_JAWOWF010000792.1:0-530 GCF_033340295.1 Vibrio sp. 1401 | reverse complement strand
AAAAACGGCGAAAACCTAGAAGCTCGTGAGCAAATGGCATACGCGCAGTTCATGGCTGGCATAGCGTTTAACAACGCATCTCTAGGTTACGTGCACGCTATGGCGCACCAACTAGGGGGGTTCTACGACCTACCACACGGTGTATGTAACGCAATCTTGCTTCCTCACGTACAACGCTACAACGCGCAAGTATGTCCAGAGCGTTTACGTGATGTCGCAAAAGCGATGGGTGTGGATGTAGAAGGTATGTCGGCAGAGCAAGGTGCTGCGGCAGCGATCGACGCTATCGTTGCGCTAGCAAAAGACGTTGGTATTCCAGCTGGTATTAAAGAGCTTGGTGCGAAGCTAGAAGATATCCCAACACTAGCAGACAACGCATTAAAAGACGCGTGTGGTTTCACTAACCCGAAACAAGCAACTGACGAAGAGATTTCTGCAATCTTCGAAGCGGCAATGTAATCGCAGAAAGACAGATTCATGTCTAACACCTTAACTCAATCCCCGATCTGGTATCGGGGATTTTTATATTC
>NZ_JAWOWF010000791.1:0-530 GCF_033340295.1 Vibrio sp. 1401 | reverse complement strand
AGGTTTAGCGAAATAACCCACAGCAAATATTCCATAGTAAATAAAAAGGGAGGCGCACGTTGCACCTCCCAGTTAAGAGGAATTCGATATGATCAATTTAGACTTTTTCAAACTCTTCGATACCAAAGAGTTCTTCATCTACTACTGATTTTTGGCTACAGCCTTAATCAGTACTGACGTATCCATACGACCAAGCCCTTCACGTTGAAGGCCTGCGTACTGCTCGTCGACCATCTTAGTCAATGGAAGCTCAAGCCCAACACGCTCAGCTTCTTCCAAACAAAAGCCAAGGTCTTTGCGCATCCAATCAATCGCGAAGCCAAAATCAAACTTGTCTTGCGCCATGGTCGTGGCACGGTTTTCCATTTGCCATGAACCAGCAGCGCCGTGTTTCAGCGTCTCGACAACCTGTTCAATGTCTAAGCCCGATTTTTGCGCAAGCAAAAGTGCTTCACTCAAGCCCTGCAAAATACCACCAATACAGATTTGGTTTACCATTTTACAACGCTGTCCCTGACCATTTTCGCCCA
>NZ_JAWOWF010000790.1:0-530 GCF_033340295.1 Vibrio sp. 1401 | reverse complement strand
TCAGTTCACTCCAGGCACATGCACTCCAGAATAAGGCGACCAAAATCAGAAAACGCTGCACATTCTCTCCATAGCATCGGAGTTAACCCGCAGTTACTCCTGCCAAACCTTGTGAATCGTGTCCGCTGTGAGTATAAAAAAGACATAACTCTCATACCCAACGGAAATAATAGTATGAATGCGAGCCTGCCGAAACTCGACGACCTTGACCGCGCAATCTTAAAAACACTTATGGCAGACGCCAGAACGCCTTACGCCGAAATGGCTAAGCAGTTCGATGTCAGCCCTGCCACCATTCATGTGCGTATCGAGAAAATGAAATCGGCTGACATAATCGAGGGTACGGAGGTGATCGTAAATACCAAGAAGCTCGGCTACGATGTGTGTTGCTTTATTGGTATTAACCTTAACGCGGCGCGTGACTACCACTCCGCGTTAGAAAAACTCAATGCTCTCGATGAGGTAGTGGAAGCTTACTACACCACAGGCGCGTATAACATATTCGTCAAATTGATGTGCAAATCGATTGA
>NZ_JAWOWF010000789.1:0-531 GCF_033340295.1 Vibrio sp. 1401 | reverse complement strand
TGGAAGCGTGTGATGTTGAACCGTTGATCAAACCGATTCGTGGTGGTACGGATGGCGCGCGGTTATCCTTTATGGGATTGCCTTGCCCTAACATCTTCACCGGTGGTTTCAACTTTCATGGTATCCATGAATTTATCTCTGTAGAGATGATGGAAAAATCTGTCCTTGTTATTGTAAAAATCGCTGAACTTACCGCTAAAAAACACGGTTGATGGAACGTTCACCCACTCAATTCAATTGGATGGGTGACGGGTGATATCGATACAAAAAAGCCCAGACAATTTGTGCGTCTGGGCTTTGTAGTTTTGGGAAGGACTAACGAACGTCTTTATCCTCGAAATTGATGTCGTCTAGCGGTAGCCAATCTACCTCAACACCCGCCTGATCAAACATATCTTGGCTCACTTGGATTTTATCTCCCCAGCGAGATAGAAAGTCTTCAGACTGTTCTGGGCAATGAACGCGCGAAATACCTGTTTGAATGATCTTTGCCGCGCAATTGGGGCACGGGAAGTGCGTTACCCAAATGTC
>NZ_JAWOWF010000788.1:0-531 GCF_033340295.1 Vibrio sp. 1401 | reverse complement strand
CGAACATGTGAATACTCGCCGCGAACTCCTCTCAAATGACCACTACACGGCTTGAGCCGTGAGTTGTTTCAGCAATCGGTCCATCGCGCGATACCCGAGCGCTTCCGCCAAATGAGAACGCTCAATCTGCTCAGCACCTTCTAAATCCGCTATCGTGCGGGCCACTTTAATGATGCGATGATAGGCACGAATCGATAACCCCAGCCGATGTAGTGCAGTTTCGAGAAATTCCGCATCGCTTTTTTGCAACGGGCAAAATGCCTCAATCTCACGGCTGCCGAGCAGTGCGTTTACTTTGCCGTTTCGATTGAGCATGCTCTCGCGAGCAAGACTGACGCGCTCTTTGACGAGTTCCGTGGGTTCACCTCGATCACCACCTTCCGCCAACGTGCCTTTCGGTAAGGATGGAATTTCTAACGACATATCAAAACGGTCGAGAAGCGGCCCCGATAAACGACCTAAGTAACGCAAAATAGCTTGAGGGTTAGTACGAGCTTGATTCCCTTCGTAATAGCCAGTTGGGCTTGGATT
>NZ_JAWOWF010000787.1:0-531 GCF_033340295.1 Vibrio sp. 1401 | reverse complement strand
TCTTCTTTACCGAGGAATTTAGAAAGCTTTTGTTCTAGCTCTTTGTGGATGTCTTGAGTCCCGCAGATAAAACGTACTGATGCCATGCCGAAGCCGTGCTCATCCATGCCAGCTTTACCTGCTTCGATAAGCGCTGGATGGTTTGCTAGGCCTAGGTAGTTGTTCGCACAAAAGTTCAGTACTTCTTCACCTGTCGAGATTTTAACAGCGGCTTGCTGTTGAGAGGTAATGATACGCTCTGCTTTGTAAAGACCTTCAGCCTTCACTTCTTCAATTTGCTGCTGAATCTGTTGGTAAAATGCAGAAGACATTCGCAATTCCTTCCTGGTTGTTTTGACGAGTTTTCACTCGTTTCGAATTTGGTTTAGCCTTTACGTGACGGGCGTCACAGGCCATCAGCTATCAATTAATTGTAGTGTAAAACAAGGAAAGGAAAACGATTATCCCTCAAGGTGGAAAAGCATTAATGAATTTGAGGAACAAATAACATCAATGCTTTTCTATGAGGTTGTATTGAAAGGAGTTATGACC
>NZ_JAWOWF010000786.1:0-531 GCF_033340295.1 Vibrio sp. 1401 | reverse complement strand
CAAAACCAATCTTAGGTTGGACTTGAACTTGGTTAATGCCCGATAAGTTAATTTCCACAGGATCCTCTGCTGTGGATATATTGATCTCTGGTTTATTGAGAATATTTAGCCCAGTGTACAACGAAACGGTTTTGCCGCTTCCTGTTGGACCTGTCATCAGAATCATACCTTGTGGACGACGCAGAGCCTCTAAATACAGCTGTTTTTGTTGCTCACTATAACCAAGCTTGTCGATATCCAGTGATGCAGAGCTGCTATCGAGCAGTCGGAGTACGATTTTCTCTCCAAACAAGGTAGGTAGCGTGGATACCCGCATATCAATCGCGGTGTCTTGATTCAGTTTGAGTTTAATTCGCCCATCTTGTGGTAAACGTCGCTCGGCAATATCAAGTTTAGAGAGAATTTTGATACGAGCTGATAAGCGACGACTCAAGTGATTTGGCGGTTGCTGAGTTTCGATCAAAATGCCATCGCAACGTAGACGAACTCGGTACATCTTTTCATAAGGCTCAAAGTGGATATCGGATGCGC
>NZ_JAWOWF010000785.1:0-532 GCF_033340295.1 Vibrio sp. 1401 | reverse complement strand
ACCACTTCTTCACCGCGACGTACGTTGCGCGCTTTCGCATCTTCTGGGTGCATGTAACACACCGCATCCGGTACTGCTTTGTATAGCTCAGGTACACGACGTGTCATGGTACCAGTGTGCCAGTGCTCAAGAACACGACCTGTACATAGCCATAGGTCGAATTCTGAATCTGGCACTTCTGGTGGCGCTTCGTACGGTGCAGAGATGATCTTCGCTTTACCGTCGGCATTGCCGTAGAAATCCCAACCAGAACCCGCTTTCGCGTATGGGTCCGAGCCTTCTTTAAAGCGCCACTGTGTTTCTTTACCATCAACGACTGGCCAACGTAGACCGCGTACGGTGTGGTACACATCGTATGGTGCTAAGTCGTGACCATGGCCGCGGCCGAACGTTGCGTATTCTTCAAACAGACCTTTTTGAACGTAGAAACCGAAGTGGTGCGAATCGTCGTTCAGTTCACGCGCCTCTTCAAGCGGGAACTTGTCAACTTGGCCGTTTTTGAACAGCATGTCGTACATGGTTTTGCCACGGT
>NZ_JAWOWF010000784.1:0-533 GCF_033340295.1 Vibrio sp. 1401 | reverse complement strand
CGTTTTTACTTTTGTGCTCCATTTCTATCATGACGTCACAATAACCTTGATAGCCATCAAACTTATTGTCTACTTTCTTTTGAAGCTTAGTCTTAATCTTTTTAGCCAACAGGTTCGTTTCTGAATCGTCAGCAAAAACTGAATTACTTGCAAAGATCAATACCATTAAAGTTACAACGTATCTCATCGTTTTGGTCCGTTTATGTTGTTGATTGTTCAATGATAAGTAATTTTTCTGTAGATACGAAAATGGGACGCCACATTGCGTCCCATTTAACATGATGAAGTAACTGATATGTAATTAAGCGCGCTTCTTGCCTTTGTTTGCTTTGAAGCCCTGGTGCGGAAAAACGTTACGAATCCTCTGTTGAACTTTTTTGGGAATGCCTTTGGAAAAGCTTAAGCGCATTCCTGTTCGTTGGCTATACACCTTCATTTCACCAGTAAACGGGTTATGCTCACTAATATCCTGTAAGTTGTGTTTGAAAGAAGGAGGTAGATGCCCTTTTACGTTACTAATATGGCCATTATCG
>NZ_JAWOWF010000783.1:0-533 GCF_033340295.1 Vibrio sp. 1401 | reverse complement strand
GTGATGCGGCGGAAGCCTTCTGCTTCACACTGTGTACAGAATGCACCACCAGATTTGTACAGACCTTCAAGTGCGGTATTGGCTTCAGGATCAATTTTAGTGATGATTTCAAGTTCGAACTCAGCAGGGAAGTCAGACAGTACTAGGGACGCCTCTTTTACTTCATGAGGCGCCCAATCTTCGCCGTTCACCTTAACTGAACGAAGCTCTAACCCTTCACCATCCAGTTCTAGAGTCGTTGATTCACCCTTTTGAACTACTTTTGATAGTGCAGTAACGATGGTGTCGTTGTCGTAAAGATCAAACGTAAGATCAATATCAGTAATTGTGTGGGATGGCGCTTGATAATCTTTACGATATTTCGCCTGGGGAGCTTGAGACATGTCCATAAATCCTTGTATGTCGAACTACAAAAATACCAGTTTACAGGTCTCAAACCCTTTAACTGGTATCACGATATAAGCTATTTGTATGGGTTGTGGTATCATAATACAAGTCTTTCTATAAAAAAACGGAGCTTTTTGATGGTTAGC
>NZ_JAWOWF010000782.1:0-533 GCF_033340295.1 Vibrio sp. 1401 | reverse complement strand
AAGAGCAAAACAACACCGACCATCCTTTGGTCGGTGACATTGTGTATCGCCTCGAAACCACACAAAACCTTGGCGGTATCGCGTACGCGTATGAAGTGGTGTATTGCGAAGCGTTTCAGTTTGAAAACGAAGAAGTGTACTTTGCCGCCTCCAACAACAAGCGCTTATGCCCAGAAAAGGGAGCACTAAAAAAAGTGGGCCATTACAAAATCAGTGATGACTCGTTGATTGTTAGCGCAAATGGTGCTCGTCAAATCTGGACCACCAAAAAGGTGTACCCATCTCAGGTTCAGAAAGAGACTCAGAACTATTTCACCACCGTGTTTGATGGCAAACAATTCGAAAGCTATACCATGCAAAAGAACAAGCAATCGATGGAAAAACGCATCAACGCACCGACAGGACGATATTTATACCAGATATCCTTTTTTGACTATTTGCTACCTCGCCCAAACGGCGATTATCTCGTGGCTGAAATTGGCAATTATATTTATCACCATGGAACTCAAGTCATTGGGCCTCATGGTGAAAGC
>NZ_JAWOWF010000781.1:0-533 GCF_033340295.1 Vibrio sp. 1401 | reverse complement strand
TCAACACCTAGCAAATGGCGATTGGGATAGCTCAATGCCCCAACCTGGCCGTGTGTACGAAACGACCGTGCTCGCAAAAGCCTTTAATGAAATGGCCAGCAACCTCAAAGCCTCATTTAAGGCGCTGCGCGATCAGCTGGTGTATGACTCATTAACTCGACTCTACAGCCGCCAAGGATTAATCGAAATCTGCGAAAACAAACCCAATTTGTGTCACGGTAGTTTGTTCTTATTGGGGATCAACAAATTTAGAGATATCAACGACAGCGTGGGACACCACAATGGTGATCAGCTGTTGGTTAGCATCGCAGAAAGGCTGAAGCAACAATTCCCAGACAACACCATGCTGGCCCGAATTGGTGGCGATGAGTTCGCTCTGTTTATGCCAGATATGGATAAAGACGAAGACATCCGTTTAACAGAACGTCGCCTACAACAACTGTTCGCAGCACCATTTATGGTTGAAGGTGAAAGCGTGGTGATGAAGATCTCACTAGGGATTGTGCAAACCAAGCATGGTGAGAACATGCCGC
>NZ_JAWOWF010000780.1:0-534 GCF_033340295.1 Vibrio sp. 1401 | reverse complement strand
AGAACATTGCGAGCACAAGTGGCGCCGACATTAATACACCAAGCCACATTAACTGTTGGAACTGATCATAGAAAAAGCTTACCCACGCGTCCGTGACCATCGGAAAAAAGCCGAGTATTGGCCAAGTGGTGTAGCTTTTAAACAGAGCGTAGATAAATGCAACAAAGCCACCGCCAGAGAAGAACAAGGTGATCAACGTTTGGGTGAGTAACACCGCCGTTGGGGTGGATTGAGAACCCAGAGTTGGGTTGAACATGCTCGCCATCGCCGCACCGCGTTGGTTATCCACCAAAAAGCCAGTGGCTTCAATCGCCCAAAAAGGAATGGCTGCGATAAAGCCAATCAGCATACCCAGCAAGACTTCTTTGCCTAGAATCACAATCAACCAAAGGCCGTCAGTTTCGGCGGGCAATGCTTGCTCGTTTACGACGGGAAAAATAAACAAAGCAAGTGAGCAAAGTACGCCGTTACGGGTCATTGCGCCGCCAAGCATCTGTTTGCTCAAAATAGGCAGAAAGATAAAGCACGCCATGA
>NZ_JAWOWF010000779.1:0-535 GCF_033340295.1 Vibrio sp. 1401 | reverse complement strand
CAGATGACAAAAAATATTTGCTCGAAAACAGAGGTACCCGGGTGGACATGGCTGTTGATGTTAATAAGTTGCTTCATTTTTGCGTATGCTGCTTTCTTGCACGCAATCATGAAAAAACCGGTGGCATCACTGCTTGAAACTGGTGTTTCTTTGCTCTTATTCGGTGGCAGTATTTTTGTTGTTTTAGTCATCAAGTGGAGCAACGATTCCATCTTAGAGCTACACAGCGTCGCGGAGCGAGAAAAACGCAATGCGGTTCATGACTCCCTGACAGGGCTTCCCAATAGCAAGTATTGCTTCGAACTGATTGATGACAGAATACAATCTGGCGACCCTTTCTCTGTCATGCTGTTTGACGTGGTGGACTTTAAACAAGTGAACGATGCGATGGGACACTTCTGCGGAGACCAGTTACTGATTCAGATTGGTCAACGATTGCAAGACAAGCTCAAAGGGAGCGACAAGATCTTCCGTGTGGGGGGCGATGAGTTTGTCATTCTCACCTCTTCCGCATGTGAGAAAACGGGCACAGAAC
>NZ_JAWOWF010000778.1:0-535 GCF_033340295.1 Vibrio sp. 1401 | reverse complement strand
CTTCAAGCGTGATGCTTCTACATCAGCTCTGTATTACTTCCACGGTTTACGGTAATTCACTCCCTGCAAATCAAGTAGCGGTAGGTGTCCTTTCAAACGTGATAAATAGTCGGTCCAGTCTCGGTGTTGCTTGTCTGTCCAACATGCTTCTGCCATTGCGGTTAAGCGCGGGAAGACCATGTAGTCCATACGAGACTGGTTGTTGATGTTTTCGCACCACAATGCTGTTTGAATGCCCCAAATGCGTTTACGTATTGGATCGTCGGCTGGCACTTCAGCGAGTGGTTCATAGTTGTAAGCTTTTTCTAGCGGCAATGGGTTAGCCCAATCCACGCCCGGTTCTTCTGGTGCGTAATCTTGGGTCATATCTAAGTAGGTGGTTTGCGCAGGTTGTAGCACCACATCGAAACCTTGGCGCGCGCAGTTCAACGCCGCTTCTTCGCTTAACCACGAATAGATCACTGTGTCTTTGCTGACTTTGTCGCCATGCTGTGCTTCCTCCCAACCCAGCATGCGCTTGCCAAGTTTGCGCAGT
>NZ_JAWOWF010000777.1:0-535 GCF_033340295.1 Vibrio sp. 1401 | reverse complement strand
CCTAAAAATCGTAGGTATGATGACCCACTTCCCGAATGAAGGTCTTGATGAAATCCGCCGCAAGGTTGACCGTTTCAAAGTAGAAACAAAGTGGCTAATGGACAGCGCAGGTCTGAAACGTAAAGACATCACACTGCACGTGGCTAACTCTTACATCACGCTAAATCTGCCTGAAGCACATCTGGATATGGTTCGTCCTGGCGGCATGCTGTACGGTGATTACCCTGCAACCCTACCTTACGAGCGCATCGTGTCTTTCAAAACACGCGTAGCATCACTGCACTTCTTCCCTGCAGGCAGCACAATCGGCTACGGCAGCACTAAAGTTTTAGAGCGTGACTCTATCCTGGCTAACCTGCCTATCGGCTACTCAGACGGTTTCGCCCGTTCACTAAGCAACAAAGCTGACGTTCTGATCAACGGTCAGCGTGCTCGCGTAATGGGTAAAGCGTCAATGAACACTACTATGGTTGATGTCACTGACATCATTGGTGTTCAGGCAAACGACGAAGTAGTTGTATTTGGCCGCCAAGGC
>NZ_JAWOWF010000776.1:0-536 GCF_033340295.1 Vibrio sp. 1401 | reverse complement strand
AAATCTGCTTGTTGCTTGCGTACACAAATGACATTCATCAGCTTACAGAGATTAATAAAGAACTCGGGGAAGCTGAGCAAGCTCGTGACTCGTTAGAAAAACAGTTTGATGCACAAAATGCTCTGTTGTTACAAGAGAAGCATTCGTTTGGAGCGCAAAATGACAAACTAACCGAGAAAAAAGGTGAGCTTACGGCAGCATAGCTCAACTTTTAGCAACAAGTCGTGATTTACTGAGTGTCTGTCCATTAAGAGGATCGACACCGTGCCACAACATAAACTAGAACAAGCCATTGCCGCGTTTGATCACTGGCGCCAAAACCGAACTAAACGCACTCACACTCCTAACGAACTTCGACAATTGGCCGTTGAATTAGCAGACAGTCACTCCCATAATCACATTGCTACTGCGTTGAGGATTAACGCTCGACAACTCAAGATTTGGTGTGACCATGCTGCTGTCAATTCCACCGCCCCCTCTGACTTTATGTCATTGCCTATCGAACACGAATTTGAGCCTAATACAGAGCATCGTTT
>NZ_JAWOWF010000775.1:0-536 GCF_033340295.1 Vibrio sp. 1401 | reverse complement strand
TCCTTGCCTCACTCTATCGCCAACCTTCACCAATACCTCCATCACCGATGCCGTTAACCGTGCCGCGATATCGGCGTGCTGCTCTGCAACGACGACGCCCGGAAACTCTCGAACAACCGGTTCGCTGGTTAACATCAGTTGATGTGTCTCTGCGTTATTTACATCAATCTGGTTGGTTTTCGCGTCATGTTCTGTCGGCAACTTTTCTGTAAAAAATCCAGCCATATAGAGAAAAAGAAGCGCGAGTATGGCAAACAGAATCACGCCTAACCATTTGGTATCTAATTTCATTGCTCTTCCTCCATCTGAGGTAATCCATGTCCTTTGGTGTTTTGGTATGCAAGGTTGTAAACCACCGGAACCACAAGCAGCGTAAAGATGGTCGAGGCGGTAATACCGAATATGATTGCCCAAGCCAAACCGTTAAAAATTGGGTCTAACGTAATCACGACGTTACCCAGTAACGTTGTACCCGCAGTCAGCAATATTGGCCGCATACGAACAACGCCAGATTCAATCAACGCATCATGTAAGCT
>NZ_JAWOWF010000774.1:0-536 GCF_033340295.1 Vibrio sp. 1401 | reverse complement strand
TAAGTGCAAATTACATCAATGACGTGCACATAGCAATGCACTGCTGCTCAGATTCGTCATTTGATGGCTTTTTAAGATCAAAAAAGGGTGCGCTCTTGAGCCACACCCTAAATCAAATTAAAGATAGAAAGAAGTGATTAACCTTCCACCACCTTCATTAACAACTGCCCATCATACAGAGCTTGTTTTATCAGCGCAGCGCCCGGCATCGTCGCTTGTTTATAAAAGCGAGATTCCACCAGCTCAAGATCTTGGTGATAAACAGGCAAGCTTTGTTCTTCAATACAACGGCGAACGGCTGGATAAAGCACCTCTTTCGCTTGGTTAATTACCCCACCAATCAAAATCTTTTCTGGGTTAAACAAGTTGATCACGATAGCAATTGCAGAACCTAAATAGCGTCCCAATTTTTCAATCACATCAACCGCGAGAGGATCGCCATTTGCCGCGGCTTCACAGATACTTTCGATACTCATCTCTTCTTGATCCGCAAGAATAGAGGCTTCACCTTCAGAGATGCGTCTCACCACTTCTTC
>NZ_JAWOWF010000773.1:0-537 GCF_033340295.1 Vibrio sp. 1401 | reverse complement strand
AAGACAAAATCAAAAAGGAAATATTTAGAAGATATAACACAGGTATAACTCCTATTAACTCAATGGAATTAGATAATGCTAAGTACGATGAAGACTCTTTAACGACTGTGATAAAAGAGTACCTAGAATCGAACAAAGATACTGTAGTAGATATAATTAACTGCTTCTTTAGTAATAAGAAAAGAAAATCGGATGTAACTTCTTCATCAATTGCAGATTTTTTGCGTAGATATATAACGTTATCTCACTTTCCAATATATTCATATGCTGGCAGTGGTAGTAGAACAGACATAAGAGAACTACTTTATGAATTTATTACTGACAATATCGAAGATAACGAGATATATTTTAATAATTTCATTTCATCAGTAAAAGACGTAATATATATCCATAAAAAGATATCGCTTATTGAAGACTTAGATAATAAACTTATTTATGAGTGTATGCTTTGGGCTTTTGAAATAATGAAAAGCGAAGGAGTCGAGTATATCATTGACGATAATATATTCCCAAGCTTGATTGAACACTATAAAAACA
>NZ_JAWOWF010000772.1:0-537 GCF_033340295.1 Vibrio sp. 1401 | reverse complement strand
TACACTGTATCTTCCACAATATCTTTAGGCTTGGACTGACCTATCTCTTCAGGGCTGGTATCGTGAGAAACCAAATATTCTAGGTCGACCAACAAACCTCGCGTAGGAAAAGCAAAATCATCGAGGGTGTCTAAGCGGTAATTGGCAAACAAGCCTCTTCGCTCAAAATCTAGATTACCTACAGACGCCAATGTCGATAACTCAATGCTACCCGAAGAGTATCGACCGCCCAATCTTAACTCTTGCCACAACGTAGGCTGAATACCAATCGCTATCTCGGAAACAAACTCGGTATAAGACACTGGCAAAAAATCGTTCACCGAACTTAAACTCGAGTCATCATCACTGACTGGCAAGTTTCGCCCTTCACTGCTGTACGCCACCTTACCAGCAACAAAAAACTCTTGGCTCGACAGGACCGGAGAATACAGCTCCGCCTCAATGAGCTTATCTGTGCCCATCTCAACGTTGAGTGCCATTTCAGCACCGTGAGAGTTTAAGTTGGTAAAGTTAGTCGACATCCCTATGCCGTATTGG
>NZ_JAWOWF010000771.1:0-538 GCF_033340295.1 Vibrio sp. 1401 | reverse complement strand
AGTGCCGTTTCCGTTATCCTTGCGTCACACATCTACGGCGGTGAAGCAGCGTTAACTGGCGAAGCGAACCCAGAAAGTAAGTTTGTGTTTGAATTTTGTGGCATGGACGCGCCAAAAGTGAAGGCGGATTTCTCTTCTCACCACATTGGTTTGGTGGATTTCAACCAATCGACTCAACTTGCAAAATCGGTTGATCCAACTTCCATCGTGGCAATCATCGACCACCACGCGATGGGCAGTTCGCCAATCAGCATGCCGCAAATCGTCACGATGGATATTCGTGCTTGGGGTTCTGCGGCAACAATTCTTACGGCAAATGCCGAGAAGTTAAACGTTAAACTGCCAAAGAATATTGCGTGTGCAGGTTTAGGGGCTATTTTGTCGGACACGGTTGTGTTCCAATCTTCGACTACCACTGAATATGACAAACAGTACGCGCAAAAGCTGGCGGACATTGCAGGCATCAAAGACATCAAAGGTTTTGGTGAACAAATGTTGTTGGCAAAATCGGATCTGAGCCATTTCTCAGCAGAGCCGA
>NZ_JAWOWF010000770.1:0-538 GCF_033340295.1 Vibrio sp. 1401 | reverse complement strand
GACGCCAGGCGTCCTCAACGTACTCTCAAGCCCACGTATTACGGCGGCGAACAACCAAAAATCAGTGATCAAAGTTGGTACCGATCAGTACTTCGTAACTGAGCTTTCCAGTAATGCGGGTAATGGTGAAAACTCTAATGCGGTTCCTGAAGTAGAACTGACGCCATTCTTCTCGGGCATTTCACTTGATGTGACGCCACAAATCGACAACAAGGGCAACGTGTTCTTGCATGTGCATCCAGCGGTCATTGAAGTCACAGAAGAAGTGAAGCAGTTAAATCTTGGTGGTGATTTTCAAAACATTCAATTGCCTTTGGCAAAAAGCTCGATTCGAGAATCAGATTCGGTCATTCGTGCGAAAGATGGCGATGTTGTGGTTATCGGTGGCTTGATGAAGCAACAAAATGTCGAGCAAGTGTCAAAAGTCCCATTCCTTGGCGACGTGCCAGCTCTGGGTCACTTGTTCCGCAACACTTCGAATGTGACACAAAAAACTGAGTTAGTTATTCTACTTAAACCGACCGTTGTTGGCGTGAAC
>NZ_JAWOWF010000769.1:0-538 GCF_033340295.1 Vibrio sp. 1401 | reverse complement strand
TAATGATGTTGAAACGCGAATGAAGTCATCACCAAGTGGTGCAAATAACGTTGCGATTGCTCCGGTATCACGTGTGAAGCTGTCGACCAGCTTTGTGTCGTTAATCAAACTTTCGCTGTATTGCGTGATATTTGGTACTTCATGGCCCATGAAGTCTACCGTGTAGTTTTCTACATAAACGCCTGCAAGGTAACCATTGCGAAAAGTTGATTCGAGTACTTGAGCAGTATGAAGGTAAGCATCGAACTGACCGGCAATGGTTTTTGCCATCGACTCGACTTTGGATTGATGTTCTCTCAACGTACTTTCTAGCAGCACGCCAGATGCGTTTCGATAAACGAGCGCAGCAATGCTGGAAAAGGCAATTACTAGGCACAAAGTGATGACTAACTTTAGTTGAAAGCCAACACTTTGATTTCTGTACTTTTCTAACATGGAATGTCTTCCTGATATATTTATAACTTATGAGTTTTGTATCGGCATGCTATCGGTTTATATGAATAATTTTTTTGATATCTATTAATTAAATTGTCAAAAA
>NZ_JAWOWF010000768.1:0-539 GCF_033340295.1 Vibrio sp. 1401 | reverse complement strand
AGCGACATGGACAGCGGCAAACTCAACAAAAATGCCACAGCGAAAATCGATGAACGCAATATTGTGGTTTGGTCTCCGGTGATGGATAAACTGGCTGGACAAAGCACACGCATCGAACACGCTTGTGAGGCCGCCATGTTGATGAGCGACAACACCGCTGCGAACTTAGTGCTAAATGAAATTGGTGGTCCTAAAGCGGTCACGTTGTTTTTGCGCTCTATTGGCGACAAAGCAACGCGACTTGACCGATTGGAGCCTCGTTTGAATGAAGCAAAACCGGGCGACAAGCGAGACACCACAACGCCTAACGCCATGGTAAACACCCTACACACCTTGATGGAAGATAACGCCCTATCTTACGAGTCACGCACACAGCTTAAAATCTGGATGCAAGACAACAAAGTATCGGATTCGCTCATGCGCTCTGTTCTGCCAAAAGGCTGGTCGATTGCAGACCGCTCTGGCGCAGGTAACTACGGTTCACGCGGCATTAGCGCGATGATCTGGAAAGACAACTACAAGCCGGTTTACATCAGTAT
>NZ_JAWOWF010000767.1:0-539 GCF_033340295.1 Vibrio sp. 1401 | reverse complement strand
GGCGTTGGAGTCCGCATTAAACAGCGCATTCAAGTTAGCGAGGAATGCCGCTTTGCCTTGTTCGGTTACGTTTTCAGGAAGAGAGAAGTCAGTGCGGTCGATGTGCTCGCCGCCCATCACGTTGGCTAGACCGTTCAAGTTGTGCGGTGCAAACCATGTCCATTGCCACGTGTTGCCTTCGGTGAAGTCTTCGCCTCGGTGCTCAGCACGGTAAGGCCAGAACACATCGCTTTCGTTGAGTGCTTTGCGGTCTTTACAGGCGTTGTAGTCCATACCGTCTGGGATAGACAGCGCCATGTTCTCGTCCAAACATTCGGCTTTCAGGTTGTTTGCCCAAACCTTGCTGCCACTGTTCATGTAAGCCGGACGCATAAAGCCCGTCGCACCCAATGCGTTGCCTTTGGTGTCTTGCAGTTTGCCGTATTGCTCTGGGTTGTAATCGAAGTAGTTCTTGAACGATTCAGAACGTGCCATGTAGCGGTCGTACTGTTGGTCGTTGCCCGCAAGTTTAGCGATCTGAGCGATACACCAGTCGTAGT
>NZ_JAWOWF010000766.1:0-539 GCF_033340295.1 Vibrio sp. 1401 | reverse complement strand
GAACAAACGAACTTGTTGGCGTTGAACGCAGCGATTGAAGCTGCACGTGCTGGTGAATCTGGTCGTGGTTTTGCGGTAGTAGCGGATGAAGTTCGTATGCTAGCGGCACGTACTCAAGATTCAACGCAAGAAATCTCAACAATCATTGAAGAGCTACAAGCGCAATCAGGCCTTGCTAACGACAGCATGCAAGTTAGCCTGGAAATGTTAACTCGTAACAACGAGCTGACTCAGCAAGCGAACGATGCGTTGATCGGTATTACAGAATCTGTTGCGAACATCAACGATTCAAACACGCAAGTAGCGACAGCTGCGGAAGAGCAATCTCAAGTCACTCAAGACATCAACCGCAACGTGGTTAACATGTCTGAACTTGTGAACCAAAATGTAGCGGGCATCAGCCAAAGCGCAAGCGCAAGTAGCGAGCTATCACTACTGGCTGAAAAGCAAAAAGAACAGTTGAGCTTCTTTAAGCTGTAAGCTTTTGCTTTACGTTTTTAAATATGGTCTCAGCAAAAAGGCACCCTCGGGTGCCTTTT
>NZ_JAWOWF010000765.1:0-539 GCF_033340295.1 Vibrio sp. 1401 | reverse complement strand
CCATCTTCAGCATGATCTTGAATAAAGACCTCGAGCAACATTCGGACAGCGCCTTCATCGCCAGAAAGCGAATCCAGCATTCTGTTTATATCGATAAACGGTTCTTGCGAAGCCAGCAATTCTTGTCGCGAATCAGGGGTTAGCTCTTGCGTTTTATTCGCTTGAGCATCACTTGCCAACTCACGCGCTTTGTTCTGGTGTTCTAAAGAACTGGATGCGTTTTCAGTTTGAGAAACGGCAGGCTCTGATGAACTTGAATTCGCCACCGCATTTTTAGAGGAGACAGCCCATGAAACCACCGCCAACAGACAACCGCTCACGACAATGAGCCAAAAGATAAAAGAAACCAGTTTTTGTTCGAGCGTAGCCTTCATCGACACCAACTGATTAGGAAAATCTGGCTTTAATAACTGATTCGCCAAATAACTGCCCTGCGCATTCGCCGCAAGAACACTTGAGGTTTGTGCGAGTCGACGTTGAAATGCAGAACGCTCCCCTGTCGACAGTGAATCCGATTCGATGAACAGTAAATCCAGTTC
>NZ_JAWOWF010000764.1:0-539 GCF_033340295.1 Vibrio sp. 1401 | reverse complement strand
GATAGAAAGCGCATCAGAAATGATGCAACCACGCTTATGGGCTCAGCAAAGCCATATTGATCGTGTGATTCGCAACTGTAAAAACCCTCATCACACCAACGTCGTGCTAATGAATGAACTACAAAAACAAGTCACAAAGTTCAGAGAAGCATTACAAGGAAAAGCGACGTCGGTTAAAACAGACAACGTAGTCGCCTTCAACAGAAACGATTTCTACTGATGTGAGAGTCACACCTTCGGCAGACTCCCACACTCATAAATCACTGTGGCTCAGGACCGTATTTATTCGGGCCTGATGTGCCTTTCAAAAAACCACACTCAATCAAAATCCAAAGCCCACAAATTAATGAAATCGAAGCAATGAACAGCTGTGGCGTTGAAGGCTCTTGCGCTATTGGGCTTGTCATCGGCGTTGCGATGCGACCAATCACCAAAGGAATATTCAAGCCTAACCAGTAGATCGACTTGTCGCGGTCATGCCATCTCTTTGTCGTAATAGCCAAATCAGGAATGAGCAGTACCAACAAGAATATTGGCAG
>NZ_JAWOWF010000763.1:0-539 GCF_033340295.1 Vibrio sp. 1401 | reverse complement strand
GCTCTAAGAAGAACGGCATTAACTGAACTTGTTGATGTTCAGCCAATTTGGGATAGATGTCGTAAAACATGTCGCTGTAGCGCTTGCCGTAGTTAGGTGGGACACGAATTTGCATCATGACCACATTGGCACCAGAATCTTTGATCATGCTAATCATTTTCGAAAGATTCGACGTAATAACTTTTGGAGGGAAGCCACGCAACCCATCATTGGCGCCCAACTCGATAAGAACTAAGTCGGGTGTATGTTGGTCAAGCAGTTGCGGGAGGCGAGCCAAACCGTTGCCAGTAGTGTCTCCGGAGATGCTGCCATTAATAACTGTTACATCTTGCCCGTGTTCGAGCAGCGCGTCAGGGAGTAAGCTAGGCCAACTCTTCTCAATCGGCATTTGATAGCCCGCACTCAAGCTATCACCAAGAACAAGAAGCTTTTCGCTTGCTTGCGATGCGGCGGAAAGACAAAAAAAGAGAACTAAGGAAAGTAAACGAATCATGCAAACACCTGTACTCAAAGCACCTATTGTTCAAGCGAATTTGGTT
>NZ_JAWOWF010000762.1:0-540 GCF_033340295.1 Vibrio sp. 1401 | reverse complement strand
TCTACATTCACACAATTATCCGATGCGATTCGTGATTTAGTGGAACTAAACCAAACCTACGTACAAGAAGATATTGCCAGCGCTCATGAAGCAGTGCGCAGCGCAATCACCTACAGCATTATTCCTATCGTCGCGCTATTGGCACTGAGTTTTACGCTAGGCCTATTCCTAACCAAACAGATCTGCACACCACTAAATTACGTGGTAAACATGGCGTCGAAAATCGCGTCGGGCGACCTAACTTACCAGCTTCCACGTAACAAAATTGGTCATGATGAGCTTGGCACCTTGGCAGATGCCTGCGTTGATATGCAAGCGAAGTTGCTTACTTTGGTCGACAGTATCTCGTCAACCACAGCTCAAGTAGGCACCGCCATTGAAGAAGTGAGCGCGATTTCCGAACAGACTTCAACAGGCATGGATGAACAACAAGTTCAGCTAAACCTTATCGCAACAGCAATGAACGAGATGCAAGCGACAGTAAATGAAGTCGCCAGCAACACCGAAGCCGCGTCAGAAACGGCAAACAGTGCTTCTCAC
>NZ_JAWOWF010000761.1:0-540 GCF_033340295.1 Vibrio sp. 1401 | reverse complement strand
AATCAATGCGGATAAATCGGTATCGAACAACACTAAGAATCGTCAGATCGTGATGGAGTTGTACGATAAAGGCATCTTCGACATCAAAGATGCCATCAACCGTGTTGCCGATCGTCTTAACATTTCAAAACACACCGTGTATTTATACATTCGTCAACGTAAAACCGAGGACGAATAAGCGTGGGTGGATTAACTTACACGCTGGTGGTAAATGGCTCTGTTTACGGCAGCGAATCGGCACGCAGCGCATACCAATTCGCACAAGCAGTCATTGAACAAGGGCATACTCTGGTGAGTGTGTTCTTTTATCAAGATGGTGTGATCAACGGTACAGCGTTAAGTGTGCCAGCTAATGATGAGTTTGATTTGACTAAAGCATGGCAAGGTCTCGCTAAAGAACATGATGTGCGTTTGGAAACGTGTGTCGCTGCAGCGCTGCGTCGTGGCATCATTAGTGAGGATGAAGCCACTCAACATGGCTTAACACAAAATAATCTTGCAGAAGGTTTTGTACAAGCGGGTTTGGGCAGTCTAGCCGAA
>NZ_JAWOWF010000760.1:0-541 GCF_033340295.1 Vibrio sp. 1401 | reverse complement strand
ATGGCACTACGCTCAGTTGGCGGCATGGTGATTGAAAGCCCACGTAACGAAACAGAGCATTGGTTGCTTGAGACGGTAGGCCGTCAAGCGCAACAAGCGGGCATTGGTATGCCAACAGTAGCGATTTATGATTCTGCAGACATCAACGCATTCGCGACAGGGGCTAAGCGTGATGATTCACTGGTTGCTGTATCGACTGGTCTTCTACACAACATGACGCGTGATGAAGCTGAAGCCGTTCTGGCGCACGAAGTGAGCCACATTGCGAATGGTGACATGGTCACGATGACGCTAATGCAAGGTGTTGTGAACACGTTTGTTATCTTCCTATCCCGTTTTATCGCCAATATTGTGGCATCGAACGATGATGAAGAAGGTCAAGGTACAAACATGATGGTTTACTTCGGTGTATCTATGGTGCTTGAGCTAGTGTTTGGCTTCTTAGCAAGCTTTATTACCATGTGGTACAGCCGTCATCGCGAATTCCATGCCGACGCAGGTGCTGCTCACTTAGTTGGTAAAGAGAAAATGATCGCGGCAT
>NZ_JAWOWF010000759.1:0-541 GCF_033340295.1 Vibrio sp. 1401 | reverse complement strand
AAAATCGTAACTCTAGAAATTAACCTAGAACCTTCAGATAACCGCCGACTTGCTAGCCTGTGCGGTCCATTCGACGACAACATCAAGCATTTAGAACGCCGTCTAGGCGTTGAAATCAACCATCGTAGTGACCATTTTACCATTGTTGGTAAGCCTCACACCTCAGCGGCTGCGCTGGACATTCTAAAAACGCTTTATGTAGATACTGCGCCTGTGCGTGGCGAGATCCCAGATATCGAACCAGAACAAATTCATCTGGCGATCAAAGAATCTGGCGTATTAGAACAAAATACCGAATCAAGTATTGCGCACGGTAAAGAAGTGTTCGTAAAAACCAAAAAAGGCGTCATTAAACCGCGCACACCAAACCAAGCTCAATACTTGGTCAATATGGTTACGCACGACATCTCTTTTGGTATTGGTCCTGCAGGTACAGGTAAGACTTACCTTGCCGTTGCAGCAGCAGTTGATGCACTAGAACGCCAAGAAATTCGTCGCATTCTTTTGACACGTCCGGCGGTAGAAGCGGGTGAAAAACTGG
>NZ_JAWOWF010000758.1:0-541 GCF_033340295.1 Vibrio sp. 1401 | reverse complement strand
GGCACGTTTTCTCACCTTGGTGAATGGGGATGAGAAAAAAATGCAAATCGCGTTGGCCTTACTCATGACTTATGTCGGCGCACCATGCATTTATTATGGTAGTGAAGTCGGTCTTGAGGGAAGCTTTGATCCAGATAACAGACGTTGTTTCCCTTGGCATTTAGTTCAGAGTTCGCCTTGGCTCCACCTGTACCAACAGTGGATTGAAATTCGCAAACAGTTCAAAGCCCTACAATCTGGCAGCATGCAATGGCTTTATTGTGACGAAAGAGCATTTGCTTATGCAAGACAGCTTGGTGAAGAGACGATCATTGTTGCAGTCAATATTGGTCTACAAGAAAGCACGATTGACCTACCATTGTGGCAGTTAGGCTTGAATGCGAAACACTTGCATCAATTATTAGATAAGTGTGAAATAATTGATTATGAAGGTCATGTTTCTGTCAATATGGCAGCATTAAGTATCAATTTGTGGCAAGTGAAGTGACACCGCATTCTATATTTATTAAAATTTGTGAATATGTTCATTAATAACTATAAA
>NZ_JAWOWF010000757.1:0-541 GCF_033340295.1 Vibrio sp. 1401 | reverse complement strand
CACTTTGAATTATTTGGGCTACCAAGTCAGTTTCAGCTGGATGGTAGCCTTCTTTCTTCTAAGTTTCGAGAACTACAAAAACGCTTCCACCCGGACAACTTTGCTACCGCCTCTGAGCGAGACCGCTTGATGTCGGTGCAAAAGGCTGCGCAAATTAACGATGCGTACCAAGTCCTCAAACATCCTATCTCTCGTGCGGAGTACATCTTGGCAGAGCAGGGAATGGAAATCCGTGGTGAGCAACAAACCATGCAAGATCCGATGTTCCTGATGGAACAAATGGAACTGCGCGAAGAACTAGAAGATATTGCTGACTGCTCTGATCCTGAATCGGCGCTTTTTGACTTCGACTCTAAGGTCAGCAAAATGTATAAGCAGCATTTGGCAAGCGTTGAGCAAGAGCTTAACGACGGTCTTTGGGCTGAAGCCGCAGACCGAGTTCGTAAATTGAAATTCATTGCCAAACTAAAGAACGAAATTGAACTGGTTGAAGATAAGCTTCTCGGCTAGTTAGCGTGACAAGGACCAATCATGGCACTAC
>NZ_JAWOWF010000756.1:0-541 GCF_033340295.1 Vibrio sp. 1401 | reverse complement strand
CTTCATCATGCAACTTGTCGGACAGGTGCCGGCCGCGCTTTGGGTCATTTTCGGCGAGGATCGCTTTCACTGGGACGCGACCACGATCGGCATTTCGCTTGCCGCATTTGGCATTCTGCATTCACTCGCCCAGGCAATGATCACCGGCCCTGTAGCCGCCCGGCTCGGCGAAAGGCGGGCACTCATGCTCGGAATGATTGCCGACGGCACAGGCTACATCCTGCTTGCCTTCGCGACACGGGGATGGATGGCGTTCCCGATCATGGTCCTGCTTGCTTCGGGTGGCATCGGAATGCCGGCGCTGCAAGCAATGTTGTCCAGGCAGGTGGATGAGCATCGTCGGGGGCAGCTGCAAGGCTCACTGGCGCCGCTCACCAGCCTGACCTCGATCGCCGGACCCCTCCTCTTCACGGCGATCTATGCGGCTTCTATAACAACGTGGAACGGGTGGGCATGGATTGCAGGCGCTGCCCTCTACTTGCTCTGCCTGCCGGCGCTGCGTCGCGGGCTTTGGAGCGGCCCAGGGCAACGAGCCGATCGC
>NZ_JAWOWF010000755.1:0-541 GCF_033340295.1 Vibrio sp. 1401 | reverse complement strand
CGAGTACGTCAGCCAGTATTTGAATCAGCAATGTGAAGGCTTGTCGCTTGCTTTTAGCCCTGTTTATACCGACAGCTTGTTGGTTAACTCCATTGAGCAGAACCTCTCATTAAAGCCAATGGCTTGCCCCGTCACCGACATGAAAGCCACCAAAAATCAGACCGAGTTAGCCAATCTCGAACAGTCATTGACGGACGATGGTGTGGCTGTCGTGAAGTTCATGAGCTGGTTAGAAGACCAAGTCCCAAGCGGGCTTGTTACTGAGCTGTCAGCCGAGGCTCAATTGAAAAGCTATCGCCGTCAAACTCGCCATTATGTGAGCGACAGTTTCCGCACGATTGCAGGCTTCGCCGCACATGGCGCGAAAATGCATTACGCCGCCGATGAAGAAAGCAATGCCGTTGTCAATGAAAGCAATTTCTTCCTTGTAGATTCTGGCGGTCAATACCTTGGCGGCACAACAGACATCACCCGTACTTTCCACTTCGGGTCACCGACCATTAAACAGCGCAAAGACTACACGTTAGTGCTGAAAGCGGTC
>NZ_JAWOWF010000754.1:0-541 GCF_033340295.1 Vibrio sp. 1401 | reverse complement strand
ATCCATTGTTTACGCGTAACTCACATGGATTAACGCCAACACCACGTGCATTGTTCCTCAAACCGAAACTGGATCTGTTGATTAACCAATTAGAAGTGCTGACCCAGCCAGAAGAGTTTTCGCCCCAAAGCAGTGAATACCGTTTTCAAATTGCAGCGGTGGAAAGTGTCTACCCATTAATCTTGCCGCATTTCTTACCAGCGATTTTTCAACAGGCACCCGGCGTCACCATCAGCACGCATCCTTGGTCAGATAACACCTTCAAAATGTTGCAGCGTGGTGAGCTGGATTTGGGATTAACTGGTAAAGACATCGACATCAATGACGCAAAACTTACCCTGCTGCCACCGGATGATATTTGCGAACTCGAAATCTATCGCGACCATCAGATGTGCATCATTCGTAAAAACCATCCCGCACTAAAACAGAAGTGGAACCTCGAAGCGTATCTCGCACTTCGTCACGTACAAGTGCGTTGTGATGGAAACGACCGTTGGTTGTTGGATTATCGTTTAGCGGACATTGGCGCAGAGCGCGATAT
>NZ_JAWOWF010000753.1:0-541 GCF_033340295.1 Vibrio sp. 1401 | reverse complement strand
AACAGGGCTTCCGCGCCGACAATCTGCTCACTGCGCAAATCGACAATCGGCTGGTAGTGCAGCTCAAGCTGCCCGCGCTCGACCGCCTGCGCCAGTTGCGCCACTGTCCATTCAATTGGCTGGGAAGCGCTCATGATCGACCTCTGAAGGCCCGCAGCAGCCGCGTCACAGACAGGACAAACAAGCCGGTCAGCGTGAGGGCTGCAATACCCCAGTGCTCGCCGATGAACGCGCCGGCCGTCGTGCCGGCCAGCACAATGGCGAGAATCGGCAAATGACAGGGACAGGTGAGCACCGCCAGCGCACCCCACAGGTAGCCGGTGAACGGCTTGTGTGTCTCGGCCGGCATGCGCTCGGGGCTGTTCATGGCAAACTCTCCGCATGCTGTGCCGGCGCGGTCGGCATGGCGGCCAACTGCACTTCCAGATTGGCCAACGCTTCGCGCCGGCGTTCGACGAACTGACGCAGCACAGCAAGCTGCGCGGCAGTTTCATCGCAGTTCGCCGCATCCAGCGCCCGGCACAGCCGCGCCAATGCGCCG
>NZ_JAWOWF010000752.1:0-541 GCF_033340295.1 Vibrio sp. 1401 | reverse complement strand
TCGGTTGCACCATCAGCGAGCTTGCGCCACTCATCCAATTCTTCGTTATAGCCTTCTGCAATCACACCACCATCGCGGATCACTACCGGCGGGTTTTCTTTGATAGCACGTTCAAGAAGCTCACATACCTCATCTATTGGCGCAGCAAACTGAGCCAACTTCACTAGGTATGGATGAGTTAAGGATGCAGTGAGCGATTCTAGTTCAGGAAGTTGCTGCATGGCATGGCGTAGGCGAGCCATATCACGTGGACGAGCAGAACGTAGAGCAAGACGCGCTAAGATACGTTCAATATCGCCAATCTGTTTTAAAGTTGGCTGAAGATCGGTAAATAAGCCTTGATCTTTAATTTCACCAATCGCATCCAGACGGTTGTTTAGCGTATCAATACAACGCATCGGTTGATGCAGCCAACGCTTTAACATGCGGCTGCCCATCGGGGTTGAGCAATGGTCGAGAACTGCGGCGAGTGTATTGTCCGTGCCGCCAGCTAAATTTTGGGTGATTTCTAGATTGCGACGCGTAGCTGCATCTAAAATTA
>NZ_JAWOWF010000751.1:0-542 GCF_033340295.1 Vibrio sp. 1401 | reverse complement strand
GATGGGTTTAAGCTGCAAAACTGTTCTGAGCAGAAGCTCATCAACGTAGCTTGGATTGGCGGGTGAGGGTTGGGCGGTATTCTTGGCGCGAGTATGGTTGTTGTCCACTTTATCCGTTTGGAAGTCGTGAGGCCGCTGCGTGCACTAGTATTCGCAAGTGAACGAATTAAAAATCGCTCTTTTGATATCAATTTAGCGGTGTCAAGTGACAACGAAATGGGCATACTCACGCGCACCTTCAATCGGATGGCGACAGACCTCGGTAAGCTCTATCGTGGATTGGAACAGGCGGTAGACGAGAAAACTCGCAAGTTGCAACATGCGAATCAGTCTTTAGAAGTGCTTTATGATTCCTCAAAAGAGCTCACGGCATCGCGCATTAATCAGGATAACTTCCAGGCGATTTTGAAGCACATTGAGAGCTTAGAAGGCATTAAAGCGGTAAAGCTTGAACTCGAACAGCTGGGAGAGCCTAATTGGATCCTTACGGAAGGGGAAGAGTGCTGCCATGATTGTGATGATGAATGTCATGCAGAACCTTT
>NZ_JAWOWF010000750.1:0-542 GCF_033340295.1 Vibrio sp. 1401 | reverse complement strand
AAGCCTTGAACATTCAAGCCCTAGGTGGCATTAGCTTCACTAAAGGCTGTTACACAGGCCAAGAAACCGTAGCTCGAGCGAAATACCGCGGCACAAACAAGCGCGCTATGTACATCGTGAAAGGCACAACGTCGACCGCGTTAAACGATGATGCGATTGAACTAGCACGCAGCGTAGGCGACAACTGGCGCTCAGTCGGCACGTTACTGACTCACTATCAATTCAGTGATAACCAAGCTATGGGTTTGATCGTGTTACCAAATAATCTGGATGACGACACTCGCCTTCGTTTGACGTCTCAGCCTGATTGTGAATGGACCATCGCAGAATTGCCTTACAGCCTTGATGATGAATAATGCCATTCATACTCCTTTGATGCAGTTTCTTGCCGACCAAAACATCACGTTTCGTCTGCTTCCGCATCAAAGACCAGCTACAACAAGTGAGGATGCCGCGCAACAACGCGGCATTCGCCCTTCTCAAATGGTCAAAGCGATATTGCTGCGAGACATGGGCAATCAATACGCCCTCGCCTGCGCCCC
>NZ_JAWOWF010000749.1:0-542 GCF_033340295.1 Vibrio sp. 1401 | reverse complement strand
TGTCTTTTTCACTTGATTCATGCCAGCTAAGGAAGCCGCTGATTTCTTTGTTCGCAAATGGGAAGTCTAGAATCTGCAGTTGGTCACTGTTCACCGCATTTTCCGCCATCCAGCGTGGTGCGATAGTCACTAACTCAGATTGGCTAACAACGTAAAGCAAGTTGCTTAGGCTTGAACCTTCGTACGCAGCTTGGCAGTCAAGCTCGCGGTACGCCTGCTCAGAGAAGCTACGTTGACCGTGAACTTTAGACAGTTTCGCGTGCTTTTCGTTAATTAGCTGCTCGGCGCTTACGCCACCTTGAATACGTGGGTGCGTTTTCGAAGCGATAACCACCAATTCATCTTTGAAGATTTCTGTGCTTGAGAAACCTTGCTCATCAAAACGAGCGTAATCGATCACGAAGTCGATTTCTTGGTAACGCATGCGCTCAGAAAGAAGACGGTCAAATTCCGCGTCTAGATGTAGCTGAACGTTTGGCGCTTGTTGATTAATCTTCGCCATGATTTTTGGAGCAAAGCGCATGTCACATGGGCTGCAAATA
>NZ_JAWOWF010000748.1:0-543 GCF_033340295.1 Vibrio sp. 1401 | reverse complement strand
GTACAAGTGAAGCAGCCGCTAGCCAAGCAGGCCGTCACACCCACGGTGCAACGCTGATCCGTACCGCAGAAGACGAGTCAGTTGTTGGTCTACAACGTATCGATGAAGTTGAAGAAGTGGAATTGCCAGAAGGCGAAGAAGCAGAAACAACAGAAGCGAATGCAGAACAGCAAGCTCCTGAAGCGCCAGCAGCAGACGACGCGGAAGAGGGCAAAGAAGAGTAATCTTCTCCTTCATCGCTAAATATGAAAGCCGAGCAAAATGCTCGGCTTTTTTGTATCTTCATCAACGCAATCTCTCAACCAAACCAGTACACTAAGCTTATGTTTACTCACGGGTATCGCTATGTCTTTATGGTTCTTCATTGCCATCACTTTGATGGGGCTTTTTATCGTCGTTTTGTCACTTAGCGCTTCGAAAGTGAAGCCTACCCAGTGGTTTGGCTTTTGTTTGATGGTGTTAGCACTCACTAGCGCTGGCTACTTATTGTTGAAGCAACCCCCACCGCAACCTATCCAAGCGGAGATCGCTCGAATGATGACC
>NZ_JAWOWF010000747.1:0-543 GCF_033340295.1 Vibrio sp. 1401 | reverse complement strand
AAACAGAAGCGTTGTTGGCGGTGAATACAGCGATCACGGGTTATCTTGCCGATCCAAGTGCAGATCCCATTTCTCTGCCATACAACCTCGATGCTTGGGATGGTTACTATGTCGAGCGTGAAAAAGTCTACCAACTGGCCAAAGCAAGTAGTGGCAATTTTGTGTGTTTAGCGGGCGATACTCACAACGCGTGGGCAAGTGAGTTAAAAGATGTGTCAAACAATCCGATAGGGGTCGAGTTTGCGACGAGCTCGGTGAGCTCTCCGGGGTTAGAAGAGTATTTGGCGTTGGACCCGGTGGCGATTGCTCAAATGGAATACACCTTGCCGCATTTAGTCTCCGAGCTGCAATGGGCTGACATCAAACAACGTGGCTTTATGCGAGTGACCTTTACTGCTGATGCCGCTCAATCGACGTGGTACTTGGTGTCGACCATCAAAGACAAAAAGTATCAGGTGACGACGAAGTCGGCGTCTACTACAAATGGCACAACGTTAGACATTATCTAATCTAAACTGGCGAAAAAAGTAAAAGTCCGCTCAT
>NZ_JAWOWF010000746.1:0-543 GCF_033340295.1 Vibrio sp. 1401 | reverse complement strand
GCATACAGATATTCAACAGGATCAATGAGGTTCGCTTTTTGCCCTTTAGCTTCCAGTACCGCCTTCATCAATTGAATCGAAACTCGCTCACCTTTACTAATGATGCGAGCATTGACGTTGTTTGGACACATACCAAGTAAGTTAATGCCGTGCACAAACTGACGCAGTTGAGAAAGAGAGGTTTTAACTTGGTTATCGAACGCCGCACCTTCTAGGTTAGGCAATACCGCTTGGATATCAGCAAAAAGCGTTTTAAACGACTCTTCCAACTCATTGATTTGCAGCTCAGCTTCACCATTGCGAAGTGCACCTTCAATGACTGCGACTAACTTATTCGTCGTTTTACCCGGTGCCGAAAGTACAACGGCCACTTCTTCTTGTTGAGCGTTATTGGCAATGATATCTGCCGCTCTTAAAAAGCGATCTGCATCCGCTAGTGATGAACCGCCAAACTTCAATACTCGCATCCCTTCCTCCGATGTATTTTCTTAATTTTTGTCTAAATTCTGTCTAAAAACGCATAAAAAAAGGCCTGTATCTTGT
>NZ_JAWOWF010000745.1:0-543 GCF_033340295.1 Vibrio sp. 1401 | reverse complement strand
TGCAAAGATAAATGGGTCGTAAGGCATGGCTTGTAAGCCAGAGCGGTCGGAGCCTTCCTTAAAATAAACCGTCAACGTAAAAGAGAAAGCAACGTTGTCATCACATCCTGATTGAGTTCGGAAGTAGGTACAATTGCTTTGCGTGTATTGGCTGAGATCATCGCTGATGATGAAAATGGCCTCTTCCGAGATAGTTTCCAATCCATTGCTTGCTTGTTGAACGCCGTTAAACGACAGGGTAGTTAAGCCATTCTCGATGCTTGCTTTTGCTATGCCCGGTAAACGAATAGCAAAGCCATTTTTGTATCCTGCACCGTAAGCGGCGAGGTCACCGGTGATTTGAATGTTCTCGACCACACCTTCTGTACGCGTTTCTGTGATTCGGAACTGAATGACGACGTCGTTCATGTCGTAATCTGCGGTGTATGGCCAGTTATCCTCAAACGCTACCGTTGCGTAGCCTTCTGCACTTGGGAAATGCTGAACAGATACGCCATTTTCGGTGATAGTGATTGGATGATCTTCTACTTCGCCGGAGGTTGA
>NZ_JAWOWF010000744.1:0-543 GCF_033340295.1 Vibrio sp. 1401 | reverse complement strand
TGCGCGTCGCAACGACATCACATCCGCGATCAGCCCGCAAGACATCAGCATTCTTGCGCGTAAGTTGTACGCTGCGTTTGAAGTGTTGCCGGGCAAAGTGACGTTGCTGAACCCACAAATTTCCCCTGATTTACATGAACCAGATTTGAGCTTCATCGAAGTTAAAGAAGGTGGGGTGAACAAATCGGGTTGGTATCTCTACAAGCAACCATTGATCGCACATCGCATTCTTGGGCAGCCATGTCTTGAGCATCACGAGTACTTGAGCAAACTGGTCTCGTGGGCTTTCTTTAATGGCCTCATCACCGAATCCACGCGTTTGCATGCCGTGGTGCGTGAAGCACAGCTAGATATTGATAAGTTTTACCAAATGGTGAGTGACTTACGAAATACCTTTGCACTGCGTAAACGTCGTCCGACGATGCAAGCGTTAGCGAGCCCGTGTGAAATCAGCCAGTTGGCGATGTTCATCAACTTCGAAAATGACCCTACGTCGGAGCTGTCGGGGCGTTCACTGAAAGTGGATGTGAAAAACACCGATAT
>NZ_JAWOWF010000743.1:0-543 GCF_033340295.1 Vibrio sp. 1401 | reverse complement strand
CGCTGCAATTGGCTTGGCTCGATCACAAATTAAAAGCGAAGAAGTCGCTGGCTATTAACCCTAATTTACCACCGCTTTTAATGGTTGAACGTCAGCTATTTAAAATCATTCTGATTGGTAACTTACTGCTGACAGGCACACTCATCACTGGTTTTGTGTTTGTACAAGACATGTTTGCGCAAGGCAAAGCGCATAAAGGTATTCTTTCCTTCGTTGCGTGGATCGTTTATTCCATCTTACTTTGGGGCCACTACCATAAAGGTTGGCGCGGTCGAAAAGTAACGTGGTTTGCGGTTGCTGGTGCGACGTTATTAACGTTGGCCTATTTTGGCAGTCGTTTTGTAAAAGAAATCATCTTGAATTAAGGAGCTCTCGGGCTCCTCAATCCTTTATATTCGCGGACAGATAAAATACAGTACGCATTAATTCATTGAATTCGCAGCTCACTTTGCTGTTGAATTGCCAAAAACATACAAGGAACAGCTACGTTTTGGACGACATATCTACGGGTATCTTATTTGCGCTACTCGCGTGTCTTATCGT
>NZ_JAWOWF010000742.1:0-544 GCF_033340295.1 Vibrio sp. 1401 | reverse complement strand
TAGACGATCTTCCAGCGTTGGCGAGTTCGCTAGCTGTTCTAAAAGAATGCCACGCGATGGGTCAATAACTAACGAATCCAATTCGCCGTTGGTGAATGCGCTCGCTGTCGGACCATTTTCTGGCTGACGCAAATAGTTCACTGCGTCACCACGCTGGCCGTTCCATTTCACATAGCCATTGTCATCAAGTAGTGCCATTGCGCCAAGACGAACACCATTGACTGTCTGTTCTTTACCTTCTCCATCGAGCAAAGTGAAAGAGACCTTCGCCAGTTCGCCACTTGCGGTAACTTGCTCTTCCATACTGCGCCACATCGCTTGCAACTGCTTCAACGTCGGTAGAGACTTCGCCGCGACAATAGCTTCAATGTCTTTTTGATATGAGTTGGCATCTACGCCTGTCACTGCGTGTTTCAGTTCTGACTCAAGCTCTTTCGCGTTTTGACGAACAACACCAAATAGTTCGCCTAGGCTGCCCGTTTCTAAGCGCAATTTTTCTTCTAGCTGAGCCAGTTCCGCTTCATTTTCACTAAACGTGACGCTT
>NZ_JAWOWF010000741.1:0-544 GCF_033340295.1 Vibrio sp. 1401 | reverse complement strand
CCCATCGACGGTTCATCAAGTAAGATCATTTTCGGGCGCGCCATGAGTGCACGACCTATTGCAAGCATCTGTTGCTCACCGCCCGACAAATAGCCAGCGAGACCAGTACGTTCTTTGAGTCGAGGAAAGTAGTCAAACACCATTTCGATGTCTTTCTCGACCTCGTTGTCGTTGCGGGTAAACGCCCCTAAACGAAGGTTTTCAATAACCGTCATGTCTTCAACAATTCTACGCCCTTCCATCACTTGGAAATGTTGAAGACATGAAGGTTTTCAATAACCGTCATGTCTTCAACAATTCTACGCCCTTCCATCACTTGGAAAATGCCCGAACGGACGATCTCTTCAGGGCTCTTGTTGTCGATACGTTCGCCCATGAAGTTAATTTCCCCGCGAGTCACTTCACCATCTTCGGTTTTTAACAAACCCGAAATGGCTTTTAGTGTGGTCGATTTACCTGCCCCGTTCGCGCCTAACAGCGTCACGATTTGACCTTTAGGTACTTCAAGGCTCACGCCACGCAGAACCAAAATAACTTCGTCGTA
>NZ_JAWOWF010000740.1:0-544 GCF_033340295.1 Vibrio sp. 1401 | reverse complement strand
AATTTGTCGTGCGGGATCCAGAGCCGCAAACAGACTGGCCAAAAAAATCGCCAAAATGATCATTTGATATTCGTAAAACGAAACGCGAGGATAAAGCAGAGTATCGACGCCGTATGCACCTAAACCATCGGCCAGCCCTCCAAGCGACAATCCCGTCACACTGAGAAGCTTTATCATGGCAGCGCTGCCAAATAACCCTAAAGCACATCCCGTCAAACCAAGGAACATGGTTTCCAACGTGATCAAAATACGAATTTTGTGTTGCTGCATACCCACTGCCATCAGCACGCCGAATTCTCTGGTTCGTTCAAACACCGACATAAGCATGATATTGACGATGCCAAGCGTCATAGCCAACACGAACACCACCAGCATGACTTGGTTGGAGATATCCATCGAGCTCATCATAGTCGAAAGCAGGGGTTGAATTTCTAGCCATGTTCTTACCGTTAACGGCTTTCCTGAACCATCGTCGATCAAGGTTCGGGTAAACGACACGATATTTTGCAACACGTCATCATCATTGGCGTTGAGCAAAATTGCG
>NZ_JAWOWF010000739.1:0-545 GCF_033340295.1 Vibrio sp. 1401 | reverse complement strand
TGATATGGGTGGTGCTGAAAGAGCATACTTACAAAGCCAAGATTACGGTTGTGTGCTTTCTTTGAGTTTCAGTTTACAACACTTGGGTAAATTAAACGTGGAGCTTGGTAACTATGAACTCGCTGAAAAGCAGTTTATTGAGGCTTTGGCTATTCGAACGAAACTGAAGCGTACAGACTTAATAGATTCGACTAACCGAGCAATACAAGGGTTACAAAAGCTACGAACATAACAAACAGTTCAAGAGGGATTCAGCACGCGTGGCATTTTTGGTATGCGTTGATTTCGGTGTTGAAGTGCTATGCAGCGGCTTGGTCATTGCGTGCTTCACCCCTTAACTGGGCGTTAGCATGCGGGAGTAATATGAAGAAAATTCTCATCATCGGTAATTCTGGCTCAGGCAAGAGTTGGTTGTCGAAACAGTTATCCCGAAAACTTTAGTTGCAAGAAGTTAACTTGGACTCGATTGTATGGGAGCCAGGTGGCTATAATCAAAAACGCTCCACCGGAGCAATCGAAAATGAAATTGCTAGTATAAAGTCTCA
>NZ_JAWOWF010000738.1:0-545 GCF_033340295.1 Vibrio sp. 1401 | reverse complement strand
CAAATTGTCGAGGAGACGCCTTGGCGAGTTACACATGTGTGCTACGATGCGGTTAATGTTAAGTGATAAATGCTGAACCTTAATGAAAGTGTTAAAAATTGCCGCCATTGCGGTCGCACTCGTTGCGGGATTCTACGCCCCGACGCTGCTCAAGAGTTTCTCTTCTTCCTCGACAGTCAAACCACTTGATGAGTACTGCCTGCTCTCGACAACGGCATGTGTCCAACAAGGTGTCACCATGACACTCAATGTCGATAATGCTCAGCCCCTTATTCCTGCTAAATTCGATGTCGAATGGAACAAAAGTGACGCAGAGCAGTTGGTTCTGAGCCTTTCAGGAAGAGAAATGGAAATGGGCAAGCCGAAGTTTCTCCTCAAGAAAATAGCACCTGGAAAATACTCTGGCGAAGTCGTGTTGCCCGTTTGCACTCAAGAATCGATGACGTGGGTCGGAGAACTGACCGACGGACAATCCACCATCTATCCCGCCATCAAAATGCAAAGATAAGGAATCATTATGAGCCGCAATTGGTCTCTCTTTCTCG
>NZ_JAWOWF010000737.1:0-545 GCF_033340295.1 Vibrio sp. 1401 | reverse complement strand
TTCTAACGATCAAGTTCGTGAACTAGCTGGTGAAGATCAACACGAACCATACCGCGCAATCCTGAAACAACTACGTGCTCTGCTCAATGAAACCAAAGATATTCTCGATGCGAAGATCCACGGTCAAAAACTGGCAGTCAAAGCACCGCTACAAAAAGTTGAACAGCTTTGGGATCCTCTGTACGCGTGTTACCAATCACTGCATGAGTGCGGCATGGGCGTCATCGCTGACGGCTCGTTGCTAGATACGCTGCGTCGTGTGAAAGCGTTTGGCGTTCACCTAGTTCGTCTTGATATCCGCCAGGAAAGTACGCGCCACGCAGATGTACTCTCTGAGCTGACTCGATACCTCGGCATTGGTGATTACGAACAGTGGAGCGAGCAAGATAAAATTGCTTTCCTCACCAATGAACTTGCGTCTAAACGTCCGCTACTGCCACGCGATTGGGAACCATCAGAGCCGGTCAAAGAGGTGTTAGACACCTGTAAGATCATCGCTCTGCAACCGCGCGAAGCGTTCGGTGCTTACGTCATCTCAATGGCTC
>NZ_JAWOWF010000736.1:0-545 GCF_033340295.1 Vibrio sp. 1401 | reverse complement strand
TCTGATAAACCTACCTTATCTAACGCATCCCATATCTGCTCATCGCTCACTGCTCGGCTAAGAGAAATGTTCTCACGTACAGAGGCTGGGAGAATGTGCGGATCTTGTTGAACCATTGCTACGTCTTTGCGAAGTACGTCTTTACCCAATGTATTAAGTGGCCGCCCATCAATCAATAACTCGCCCACATTGGTTGGATAAAAGCCCATGAGCAAAGATGCTAACGTGCTCTTGCCGCTGCCCGTATGGCCGACCAGCGCGATAAAATCTTGATGAGCGGCTTTCAAGGAGATGTCTTTCAATACATCTTGCTTGCCATCATAACTGAACGTCAGATTACTTAGCTCAATTGAGCCCGTTTTAAGTGGTTTATGATCGTCACCGTAAGTTTGTGGCTTCGCATCAATCAACTCAAAAACACGTTCACTCGACACCAACGCTTGTTGTAAAAGTGCAAGTTGTTGGGTCATTTCAATCAGAGGTTCGGTCACACGCGCCAAATAACTGATGAACGCATAAAGTACACCGACACCAATCAACTCGAC
>NZ_JAWOWF010000735.1:0-545 GCF_033340295.1 Vibrio sp. 1401 | reverse complement strand
GCTCCACGTACGCATAATTAGGTTGGCTGTGTTTGAGAGTCAGCCAGGTATTCAAACTGACCTTGCCAGACTCCGCACCCGATTCTTCTTGCATGTAAGTGGTAAGCCAAGGCGTTACCGAGACATCTTGCGCACTCACGTAAAACTCACCAGACACATCACGCAGCGAACCATGGTCTTTAAAGTTAGCATTTACTAACAGTGAATTCAGGCTAGCGTCTGCAATACTGACTGTGCCTTCCGCCAAGTGACGTTTGCCTTGGTTACTCCAGCGAAGCTGTTCAATATCGAGTCGACGAGTTTCGCCCGATACCGATTTGTACCAGACGCGTGAATTCGTAATGGTGAAGTCTTCAAACTGGCGCAGCAATAGTGAGTCCAGCTGATCAATCAGCTTAACTTCATTTTGGTCAACATCAGTGGTCGGCTCTTGATTGCTCGACGTAGGTAGAAGATCGACCGTGCGAATATCTAATGCCAAGTTATGAATGGTTAAGTCGGCCACGACGGGCTTAAACTGAAGTAACGATTGAATCAAATCGAAT
>NZ_JAWOWF010000734.1:0-545 GCF_033340295.1 Vibrio sp. 1401 | reverse complement strand
GAGACATATTCAACTCCTAACAAGAATAAAAAAGACCGTATATGAACGTTAATGTGCAAAGTAATCCATTAACAAGTAAGCATTTCGCTGCTAGTCGATATGCTTAACAATCAATAAACAAAGGAGTGTGTATGCCGAGTGTCGACAATGTCCATATACGGTGAAACTTAGAGTGCAAATGCCGTTGGGGCGAATAGCAACTCAGGTTTTACGCTAAGTTGCTATCGGAGGGAGCCCTGGAATAACGGTTATTTCAGGAAGCCTAGCTCACGCATCAGGTCACCCATTTGCTTCTCTTGATCTTCAAGGAACGCGAAGAACGCTTTGTCCGCTTTGTAGTTGTCTATCCAACCGTTGCGGTCACGAACGACTTGCCACTCGTCAGTGTTGTACATCTTAGTGAATGCGGCATTCCATTCGTCGATTTTCTTTTGGCTAACGCCCGGTGCAGCAAAGAATCCACGCCAGTTCGCAAATACCGTTTCGTTGCCGTATTCCGTTAAAGTTGGAATGTTCGGCGCGGCTTCTAGGCGTTTTGGCGCAGT
>NZ_JAWOWF010000733.1:0-545 GCF_033340295.1 Vibrio sp. 1401 | reverse complement strand
ACTTGGGAAGACCAAGTTTTCGCACAGCAGGTACGTCTCAACCGACGTATCAATATAAAAAGCTTCGCTGTAAGACTCACTGGCCAAATCCAGATCACCATCCAATTCAGCATGCTTACCACGAATCACATAAGACAGCACCGAATCTCGTAACCTCAATGCTTGCCCAAGATGCTGCTTGGCTGAAGCCATGTCACCTGCGATGGTTTCGTGTAGGGCCAAAGCTTCATAAATTCGAGGTTGAATTGGCCCAACCATCATTTTCACGTTGGTTTCCAGCGCATCGCTGAGTTGTTGCACTCGCCCTTTCTTTAGTTCGAGAGACGAATCGAGCACTTTCTGCACGTGGTAAGCAATCAGCAATTCAGCTTGAACATAAGCATTATCTGGCTCGATTTCTAAAATATTTTCCATCAAATCGATGCCTTGGCGAAACTGCTTGGCATCAGAGACATTAAGATAATGGTTAGCTTGCACGAACAATTCCAAGGCATCGGGATTCATGGGCATTCCCGCCACCAGCATCGTAGATTTTAATTTGGCAT
>NZ_JAWOWF010000732.1:0-546 GCF_033340295.1 Vibrio sp. 1401 | reverse complement strand
CGTTCAGTTTGCGTTGGCGCAAGGCTCTGGGGAAAGTTACAAAATTTTGCTCTGGCTCACGGGCTCAACGTATCGCGTCACCAGCACAAGTGCATTGGTGTTACTTATCTCCGTGTTGGTGCTTTTAGCGATTGTATTTGCGTTGTCACGTTGGCTAACACTGATTTCTATTGGTCGAGCGTTTTCTAACGCGCGCGGGCTGAATCCATCATCTGCGAACACGATTTTGCTTGTTATCGTTGCTCTGCTGTGTGCCTTTTCAACGGCGACGGTCGGCCCCGTTTCCTTTGTTGGTTTGGTCGCACCACACATGGCGATGATGCTAGGAGCAAGAAAGGTCAAAGAACAATTATTCGTTGGCAGTTTGATTGGTGCAACGCTTATGGTTTGGGCGGATTGGTTAGGGCAAATCGCCATTTACCCGAGCCAAATTGCAGCAGGTACGTTAGTCGCGATCATCGGTAGTACCTACTTCTTGTTCCTGATGCTCAAAAGCAAGTTCCGATAGCTTGGCGTAAAGATAAGCGAAAAAAGAAACCCGCTCTT
>NZ_JAWOWF010000731.1:0-546 GCF_033340295.1 Vibrio sp. 1401 | reverse complement strand
GTCTTGCGGTTGTGCTGCAGCAGAGCCCAATGCTGTTCAAAACCATCAGTCTAGCGGGCGCAGCTTATTTGGCTTACTTAGGTTTTAACGCGTTGCGATCCAAAGGTGGAGTGGCCGCCAGGTTGGAATCTGGTGAGGAAACGACCGTACTTGAATCTGCTAGAGAAGGTTTCCTTATCTCTATTCTAAGTCCTAAAATCGCACTGTTCTTTATTGCTTTGTTTAGCCAGTTTGTCGCGCTTGGAAATGATCTGAGTAACCAAATGATCATTGTTGCGACCCCTTTTGTTGTCGATGGCTTGTGGTACACCTTTATCACGTTGGTGTTATCAAGCTCCAGAGTGGTCGATAAAATTCGCTCCAAAGCAGTTCTCATTGACCGGCTATCTGGCGTTGTTCTTATGCTCTTAGCACTAAGAGTGGTGGTTACGGTTTAAGACTTTCAAGACGCTCGATATAACAAACCCAAAGGCAGCCAATGAGCTGCCTTTTTGTTATCTCAAGTGTTGTTTATGAGACATTTACTTATAGTAAATGTGGCTTATA
>NZ_JAWOWF010000730.1:0-546 GCF_033340295.1 Vibrio sp. 1401 | reverse complement strand
GCTTGCTACCGAGTACTTCCGCGTACTCATCTCGATAGCACAGCACCAATGCCGGATCAACGCCGACCAACGGAATGTCTAAGTCCGCCACCATAGCCAAGAACTTCGCCGTATCAGCCGCGGTATCTTTAAACTGGCGTAGGAAACCTTTGATGTGTTGCGCTTTACCATTTGGCTTAAATGGCAAAAGCACTGGATGCATACCTAGCTTTTTAACCAACTTGACGAAGTCTTCAACAACGTCCGCATCGTAATAACTGGTAAATGGGTCTTGAACGATTAATACGTGCTTGCTCTTTTCAGTCGAAGACAAACCACTCAATACTTGCAGATCATACGGCGTTGTCAGCGACTCTACGCGCTGTTTCAACGTAGGAACAGACAGCAACGGCGCATCCACATACCCTACTGTTGAAGCCGTTAAACTCTTAACCCACGACTGTTTCAATACGCCGTTCACGACTGCTGGTGCCTTTGCCATCATTGGCAGCATGGTTTCAATGTTGGCAACCAAATAATCTTTTGCCGGACGATGATAGCGCGAGT
>NZ_JAWOWF010000729.1:0-546 GCF_033340295.1 Vibrio sp. 1401 | reverse complement strand
GTCAATGTACAAAAACGCCGGAGATTATTTCTCCGGCGTTTTATATGTAAGCATGCTTTACTACGGCCTAAACTTGAGTTCGACCTAAAGAGATGACTACACGACGGTTCTTGTCTTTACCAATCGGCGTGCCATTATCAGCAATAGGTCGGCGCTTGCCATAACCTTGCACTTGAATACGATCCTCTGGCAAACCCAGTGATTCAAAGTAAGTACGTAGAGACTCTGCTCGTCGCTCCGATAGGCTCTGGCTTTCGCTCTTACCATCGGTTGAATCAGTGTATGTCGCCACCAGCACGAGGTCGATATCTTGATTGTGACGCACATAATCAGCAATCTGAGCAAGACGCTTTTTAGACGCTTTCGTCAGTTGGTCACCCTGACGTTCGTAATGCAAAATCGTAAACGCAATATCTTCGAAACTGTACTTCAACAAATTAGCGATACAGTCACTAAACGCATTGTACTTACTTTGGAATAATACGGATGACAACGCGACTTCAATTCGTTGATCGCGACTTTGCCAATCTTGATAGCTGAATGTTG
>NZ_JAWOWF010000728.1:0-546 GCF_033340295.1 Vibrio sp. 1401 | reverse complement strand
AAAAATAACGACCAAGCATAACTCAATGATGAATATAAACTTAAAAACAAACCTGGTGATAAAATGATCTTGTCAATTCTGATGATCTTTTCACCAAACTCAGATCGGTCAAAGATCAACCGATCGGTTATTTATCCACACATTCATTCTCTAACTTCATGACATCTACATAAAATCAAGCCTAAAAACGTTTCAAAACCCCTGTTTATTCATCCAGCCCATCAGTAGATCCACTTATATGCACCTATATCTGTGGATAAGTTATGAATTGATCATTCTTAATCCATCTCGATGAAATCTTGGACAGTAGATTTTGTTGAAATTTGTTAGACTAGGATTTTTCCATTGTCATGCAGTTATTATGAAACCAGAACCACAATCAGAAGCGGAGTTAATGGAACGCGCTCACGATATTGCCGGACTCAGTTTTGCGGAATTAGCGGACGAAGCAGGGATGACCGTTCCAGAAAACCTCAAACGCGATAAAGGCTGGGTGGGACAATTGCTGGAATGGCATTTGGGCGCTCCTGCGGGTAGCAAACCTCA
>NZ_JAWOWF010000727.1:0-546 GCF_033340295.1 Vibrio sp. 1401 | reverse complement strand
GCGGACTCGATATCAAGATCGGTCAAGATCATTAAGATCGCCAGTTTCACCTCATAATTGGTCTGCTTAAGTACCTCGGTTGCCTCTTCTTTAGTGCACTCCGTCGCCTGCATAACAATGCGAGCAGCACGCGCGACCAATTTGTTGTTGGTCGCTTTCACGTCCACCATCAAGTTTTGGTAGCTCTTACCTAAACGGATCATACTTGCTGTAGTGAGCATGTTGAGCACTAACTTTTGCGCGGTGCCTGATTTTAAGCGAGTGGACCCCGTCAAGGCTTCTGGGCCAACAACGGGACTTATTGCGATATCAGCAATATCTGCGATAGGAGAATCCGGATTGCACGACAACGCAACGGTAGTTGATCCAATCGTATTCGCGTATTCCAAACCGCCAATCACATAAGGTGTACGACCACTGGCTGCTATTCCTACCAGTACATCATTGCTGCTGAAGTCGATATCCTTTAAATCTTGCTCACCAAGTTGAGGTGAGTCCTCTGCACCTTCTTTGGCTTTTAGTATCGCTTCAGGGCCACCAGCGATA
>NZ_JAWOWF010000726.1:0-546 GCF_033340295.1 Vibrio sp. 1401 | reverse complement strand
CGCAACTAGGCTTAAACCTGATTCAGTTTCAGAAACAAATTCAACTGGTGCGTGCTTCAATTTTTGGTAAAAACCAAAACAATGGTTGGCATTCTTCGTTACGCCCGCTCCGACAGCGGCCACAAGTGAATAGCCTTCTTTGAGTTTGATTTCAGCTTCAACCGCAAGATCTTGTAGATACTTCAGCGCACCTGTCGCAATCTCTGCGGTGTACGCTAAGCGTAATTTTTGCTGATCGGCTTGGGCTTCGTACGAGAGTGGCTCGAGTTGCGCACGTTGAAGAGACTTTAAAACATCACTTTGGGTTTTGTTGAAGTCATGACCATGTCTAAAGGACAATTGAATCAACAATACCTCATCCAAAGAAGTGATGATTTTCGCTCCACGCCCAGAAGCAAGTACACGCTCAATACGCGTTGAACCCGATTCAGGTTGATAACTGCACTTGAGGCTTAAGTCCATCGTGCTTTGCGCGACAGGTTGTAACGTACGGCTATGCAAAACCGGCGCTGCAAGGCGGGCCAGTTCACTCGCTTCGTCTAAGCG
>NZ_JAWOWF010000725.1:0-546 GCF_033340295.1 Vibrio sp. 1401 | reverse complement strand
AAAAGTTGCGGACATGGGTTCTAAAGCTGCGACAACCACAGCCAAAGCGATTCGCTACGGCGCTGAAACGGTTGACCTTACGGTTAACATAGGTAAGGGCGCAACGGACAGCGTTCACGCTGCCAACAATGCGAACGTTACGGAAATACAAGCCGATATCACGGATCTTCGCGCCAAAATGACGTTGAGCCAGGCGGTCATCGACAAGCTAAAAGAAGAAATTGGCAAGTTGATGGAAGATTTCCAAGAGCTGATGAGCATCATCATGCAAATGATTCAAGCGAAAAGTGAAACCATGCAAACGGTGTTAAGCCGTCCTGCAACGGTTTAAGGAGCGGAAGTATGTTGGATAAAATTGGTGGAACGGGTCGCGGTGAACTGTATGGTTTGGGCGACACTATCAAAACAACCAAAGCAGAAAAAACACCAGAGACCAAATTGGAAGCGGGTGCAGTAAAAAGCAACGGTGAGTCAAACGTTTCTGGTGCGGGTCGTTATCAATTAGATGGGCCGAAAGCTCCTGCGATCAGTAATCAAGCACAAGTG
>NZ_JAWOWF010000724.1:0-547 GCF_033340295.1 Vibrio sp. 1401 | reverse complement strand
CTGAGATAAGAGCTTGCTTCACTCGAGTCGGTCTCGACGATGTTGGCGATCATCCCAGAGGCAAACAGCGTTCCGTAGTTATAGCCTGCGTAGCTTACTAAGCTAGAGACTACGAGCAGCAAGATAAAGAACGGCTTTCCAACCCATGGCCAGCTAAATAGGTTGAATAAGAAATTAAGCGCGGCAAAAAAGAAAATCGGAATAGTGATAATGAAACCGATTTTGACTTCGTCTAACTTAGTGAACATCCCAATGAGTTCTTTATAGATTGGGATGTTCACCACGAGAGCGAAATACAGCGCGAGTAGAACAGTAAAGGCACCGTATGGGATACCTTTCTTTGGAGAATCAACAGTCTTCATAAGTTACTTTCTTGAATAAAACTAAAGCAAGAACGACGCCCAAACAAATAGGGCAAGAAATAGCGCAACAAATACTGCTGCAGAGCCAATGTCTTTGGCTCGACCACTGAGTTCATGCCAGTCATCGCTGACACGGTCGACAACCGCTTCTACGGCGGAATTAATAAGTTCGACGATTAAAATCA
>NZ_JAWOWF010000723.1:0-547 GCF_033340295.1 Vibrio sp. 1401 | reverse complement strand
GAACGATTACACTACAAAGGTGAGATTGAGGCTGCGAAAGGCCTGATCCTGTCACACCTAAGATTCGTTGTTCACGTTGCTCGAGGTTACTCAGGCTACGGTTTGCCAATGGCAGATCTAGTGCAAGAGGGCAATATCGGTCTAATGAAAGCCGTTAAACGTTTTAACCCAGAAGTGGGCGTACGTTTGGTGTCTTTTGCTGTTCACTGGATCAAAGCAGAGATCCATGAGTACGTACTACGTAACTGGCGTATCGTTAAAATTGCAACAACTAAAGCGCAGCGTAAATTGTTCTTCAATCTACGCAAATCGAAAAAACGCTTAGGTTGGTTTAACAATGGCGAAGTCGAAACCGTAGCTCGTGAGTTGGGCGTAGAACCTTCCGAAGTTCGCGAGATGGAATCACGTCTTGCGGCGGTCGATTCAACGTTCGATATGCCAACTGACGATGATGACAGTGCGACTAGCTCATACACTGCACCGATGCTGTACCTAGAAGACAAATCGTCGGACGTGGCTGACAACATCGAAGCTGCAAACTGGGAAA
>NZ_JAWOWF010000722.1:0-549 GCF_033340295.1 Vibrio sp. 1401 | reverse complement strand
CGATCGCGACTTGATCATCACGCAATGGCGCAAACTGAGTGCCGTCGGCTAGTTCAAAACCTTCGATAAGCATCTTAGATTGAGCGACCATCATATCAACAGAGCCTTCTGGTGCAGAACCTGGTAGGTACGGGTTTGGTAGACCGCCGTTGTTGTATAGCTGAACATGAAGCAAGTCGAGCGTGCTGCGAGTATCGTTGATCACTGGAATGTACGCTCCCCAAATTCCGCTGTAAGCGACGTAACCGCCTTGAACATAAGGGTGTTCAGGTGCCATGGTTAGGTACATATCGCCCCCCATGTTTTGCTCAATTTGCAGCAAAGCACGACCAAGACGAGCTTGAATTTGTGAACCGTGTACTAGGTTAGATCCACTCTCTAAATCCACATCGAGACCATCAAAGCACCATTCAGCGATAAGGCCAGTTAGACTAGAAACAAAGTTCGCTTCGTCTTGGTCAGTGTTTAGAGTGATAGTGCCTTCAGCACCTCCAAGAGATAGAACGAACTTCTTACCTGTCGACTGCAATGCTGCCGTCTCACGTTTGA
>NZ_JAWOWF010000721.1:0-549 GCF_033340295.1 Vibrio sp. 1401 | reverse complement strand
AACAAAGCAGTGAGTGCTTCCATGCAAATCCTCCCTTTGACGAACAAGTTATTGGCTCTGAAGGCGAGACCTGTCCGGTGATATCCTTATCATCTACTCTCAGTGTGGCATAAATTTCTACTCACAAACGTGAACAACCTTATGTCACCACTAACATTTGGTTACATTTTCCTAATATGTGAACTGGATGAGCCACCACGAAATTTATCTGAAAGATGGAAGAACGCATGATAAGCAGCGCTGAACTGATCAAGCGAGGCGCAAAACGACTATAATGTTCTAATATATTGACATTCAAAGAGATGCTATGAAGATATTACTTACAGGTGGAACTGGGTTTATAGGGTCTGAGTTACTCAAACTGCTTACCACTCATCAGATAGTGTTACTGACCCGATCGCCAGACCAAGCCAAACAGCACTTGCAGTACGCTGATTTAGGTAATATCGAGTACCTTGCTTCTCTTGATGAACTCGCCGATCTCAACAACATAGATGCCGTCATCAACCTCGCAGGAGAACCAATCGCAGACAAACGTTGGACGGAGCA
>NZ_JAWOWF010000720.1:0-550 GCF_033340295.1 Vibrio sp. 1401 | reverse complement strand
GTTGCTTAAACGTACCGAAGCTTCACCGTAGTCCAATGCAGATAAGTCACCAGAGACTTTGTCGACAAACAACTTGTTTTCGCTGTGTGCGCCATCCATCAAATCTAGGTTGTTATGGCGACCACCGATTTCCGTCATCGCGCCTAGTACGTTTGCCATCGTATCATCGATGGCGTTTAGGCTAGCGTCCACTTCGGCTTGAAAATTCGGACTCGGCTTCTCAAATTCTGCAATCAAAGCGTCGATTTGATTAAGAACGTTCTTGCCGCCACCAATATCTAGGATCTCTTTTGCGGTCATGTTCGAATCCATGGTCACGCCTTTTGCCACCGTCACCACACGAACATCGCTGTTGCCTTCGACCACATAAGCGCCACTTGATTTATTCAGAGCCGCGGTATCGGTTTTTGTGCCCGAAAACAGAAAGTGGCCTTCTTCATCTTGCGCATTGAAAGACGATTCGATGGAGTCACGGTAGCTTTTCAGTTCGGTGATCATGCCGCTACGGTCTTGATCCGTTAACGAACCGTTCGCGCCCCAAAGAACAATG
>NZ_JAWOWF010000719.1:0-550 GCF_033340295.1 Vibrio sp. 1401 | reverse complement strand
GTTCTACTTGGGTATCACTTGTCATTAACAATGCGAGCGGGTTTGCAAGCAAGAAGGTAATCGCTGCAATCAAAAGCTGGAAGCCAAGAATGAACTTAACCGCTATTCCAACCAGAGATTGAATGTCTCGATAGTTCTTTGCGCCTAACAAGCGCCCCACCATTGGAGGCATCGACATGGTCAGTGCCAATACAGACACAATGGCAAAAAACTCGTAACGTGAGCCTAGCGCCCAAGCAGCGACTGCGGCAGTTCCAAAGCTGGCAAGCAACTTGGTCGCTAACATTGAAGAGAGCGGCGGCAGCAATTGACTGACCATGGCTGGCCCCATGATGTTACCTATCGAAGAGACGCTTTTCATCACATTCAGATCTTGCCATTGCGTTGTAGCCCAGTGGTTGCGCTTCACTCTTGGCGCAACGACAAGGATACCAAACCCAAATGCAACTAAGGTTGCCAACGCTGCACTATTAATGCGGAGATCGAGCGTGAAAATGAACAGCGGGTCTAATACCAAGTTCACACCACTTGTCACCATCATCATAGTGCC
>NZ_JAWOWF010000718.1:0-550 GCF_033340295.1 Vibrio sp. 1401 | reverse complement strand
CTTTGGATTGGCTGCTCCGATAGTCGAGTACCCGCAGAACGATTAACCGGCCTTTACTCCGGTGAATTATTTGTTCACCGCAATGTTGCAAACCAAGTCATTCACACAGACCTCAATTGCCTTTCCGTTGTTCAATACGCCGTTGATGTACTCAAGGTGAAGCACATTATTGTGTGTGGCCACTATGGTTGCGGCGGTGTTAATGCGGCGATAGATAACCCTCAACTCGGGCTTATCAATAACTGGCTACTGCATATCAGAGATCTTTACTTCAAGCATCGTTCTTACTTAGATCAAATGCCTGTTGAAGATCGTGCCGATAAGCTTGGTGAAATTAACGTTGCAGAACAAGTTTATAACCTAGGCAATTCAACCATCATGCAAAACGCATGGGAACGCGGGCAAGATGTCGAAATTCATGGTGTCGTATACGGAATTGAAGATGGTCGCCTTGAATATTTAGGTATTCGCTCTAATTCTAAAGAGACCGTTGAAGCATCGTACCAGAAAGCACTGTCGACGATTTTGAACCCTGACAATAAGCTTCTGT
>NZ_JAWOWF010000717.1:0-550 GCF_033340295.1 Vibrio sp. 1401 | reverse complement strand
ATAGCGAACAGACGCTCCACTTCCTTGAAGTCGCTGGGCTTATCAGCAATCTCTTTACACAACTGGATGACGGTTCAAAACGCCGGGTTGAGGCGCTTCTTTTGGATCATTTCTGGTTTACTAAAGAAGTAACCTTGAAAGTAGTTAAAACCAGCGTCAAGCGCTTGTTCAAACTCTTCATAGGTTTCGACTTTTTCAGCCAAAAAATCGATATTAAACTGGCTCAATGCTTGGATGAAAATTGCCGCTTTTTCAATTGGTACTAAACGAATATCAAATTTGATCATCGATACGTACGGAAGAAAGCGTTTCCAAGCCTTAGTTGGTACAAAGTCGTCGAGTGCAATTCGGTAGCCGCATTCGTGCAGATGTTTTATTGCATCGAGAAGCTCTTGCGTAGGCTCACAATCTTCGAGCACTTCAATAACCAGAGAATCTTTCGGAAACAGTGTCGGAACAAGGTTGACCAAGCTTTGGTGGGGAAAGTTAACAAAACCGAGTTTGTTACCTAACGTGTTGTAATGCGTCGACAAAAAATGATCAGATAGCA
>NZ_JAWOWF010000716.1:0-550 GCF_033340295.1 Vibrio sp. 1401 | reverse complement strand
TGATGTCTGCCAACAATACGCTCGTGACCAAGTCGTTTAACCCTGTAGATCATGCCAAAACTAAAAGCATCGATAAAACCTCAGAGTCCATCATCAAATGGACCCCAATCAGCGATCTTGCGGGTGAGCCGATTGCGTGGTTGAAAACACAAACCAAACGTGAACACTATTCAAAAGGTAATACGCTCTTTATTTACCTCTTTGCGACGGTTGGGGTGGTAGCGTCAGTCATTGCTACCAGCACGTTTTTCATCTTCAAAAGAAAGGTGGCAACACGCTTTAGCCACTTTGCAGAAGGCATTAACGAAATCGCCTCCCAATATCAGCTTGAAGGTTTGCAGTCCGTAAAGTTCGATGAGTTAGAACTCGCGACAAAGCTTGTGCAAAAGCTCTCTGAAAACACGTCTATGACTCAGTTACAGCTGAAAGACTCCATGGAGAAATTCGGCGCACTTTACCACAGCTCATCGTTGGGCATGCTGATCGTTATTGAACGTGAAATCGTCGACGCCAACCATCGAGCGCTTGAACTACTGAGTTATAAAAAGTC
>NZ_JAWOWF010000715.1:0-551 GCF_033340295.1 Vibrio sp. 1401 | reverse complement strand
ATCTAAAACAGAAGCGTTAACATTTGATGCTGTTTATGTGCGTATTGAGCCAGACAACGAAGAATACCTTGTCGCCATGGTGCAATGCGGCAGAGCTGGAGAGTTACTGCTGTGGGAAGTATCATTCGAGCCGAATAGAGATCGAGACATCACCCACTATGTATTTAAAGTCGTTAGAAACGGTCAGCAATATTGGCTAGACGCACGTGGTGTGCAAAAACGTATTCCGCCCAAAGAATTTCATTTCAAATTGAATGTAAACCATCAACCGCCAAAGTGGGTTCAAGAACAAGTTTTCTATCAGATTTTTCCTGATCGTTTTGCCGCGAGTCAAAGTGAGTCTGCAATTCGTGAAGCGTACTGCGAGTACGATCCTGATGCTGTGATTAAAACGTGGGGAGAACCTGTAGGGAATCACCAAAATTCTGGGGCACGTGAGTTCTTCGGTGGTGATCTAAAAGGCGTTGAGCAAAAGCTTGGATACCTTGAACAATTGGGTGTGACTGCACTGTACTTCAATCCGATTTTTTCCTCGCCAAGTAACCATAAGT
>NZ_JAWOWF010000714.1:0-551 GCF_033340295.1 Vibrio sp. 1401 | reverse complement strand
GCACGCACATCGAGTTCGACCAACAAGGCAATGCGATTACCAAGCATAAAGGTGATAAGCAAAAAGGCCTGTCGGCAGAGAACATAGATGTAGAGAGAAACCTTTATCGCGACGGGGATGAGTACCTTTGGGAGATCGTCGTTGAGAACAAAGGGCTTTATGAAGATGGTATTCCGGGTGTTCGACTGCTTACCGTTGAGGGCATCATTATCGAGACCGACCAATATGGTCGATACCATGTTCCAGATCAGTGGGTGTTGAATAAGAAAGGGAAGCAGTTCTTGGTCAAAGTCGACACAGACTCGCTACCAACGGGTATGAAAGTGATCAGTGAAAACCCGAAAGTACAACGAATCACACCAAACAAACTGACGAAATTTAACTTCAGTATTCAAAGCAGTGGGGATGATTAACCGTTCGTAACTTACACGTTGGCTGGGCTTGTTCTCGGCCATTGACTGCAACGGTTAAGCAAGAAAATTATGATTAGATGTAGACAATCAAAACTGACGATATGTAGCGCGGCGGCGTTGCCGATCCTATCGTACGCA
>NZ_JAWOWF010000713.1:0-551 GCF_033340295.1 Vibrio sp. 1401 | reverse complement strand
ACTCGCTTGCCTGAGGACTTGAAGAATGATGACGAATAGCATCTTACCAGCATTAGATCCCGAGCGAATCCCGGCAAGGGCGAACGGATACTATTTTATGCTGCATGATCAAAAATGGCGGCTAGATAAAAACACCTCTATTCCGGTTGGAGTGCTACATGGACTTCTGGAACCAGAGTCTCTGAAGGGGGCTCTTTATACACTGTCATTTTATGCAAGGAACATGTCTGCTGCTCACGTGCATAGTAGTTTCTGGTGTTTCTTAGCAATGATTCGTGCAACTAAAGCTACTCGTATTGACGATGTCATGTTGATTGGATACAGGTCTTCTTTGGATGCGGCTCATGAATATCGGTTAGGTGTTGTTCGCACCTTCCTGCGACAGTGGCACAAGCTGGGTTATTCCGGTGTTAGCAAGAAGGTGGTGTGTTTACTTGATGGATGGAGGCTAAAAGGGGGGCGTAAGGGGGATGCGGTTAAGCGATTGGATCCTCTAGAGGGGCCGTTGACGGATAATGAACTTCAAGCGTTCAACGAGGCGGTTGTACGAG
>NZ_JAWOWF010000712.1:0-551 GCF_033340295.1 Vibrio sp. 1401 | reverse complement strand
CGAAATAGTATTGATATTAAACGGCATACTATCAACTTGGTGTTGCCCCTCTCCTTATTCTTGCCTTGTAAAGACAAACTAACTAAGGAAGCTTTTATGAGCCACTTCACTATCAAGCTACGCCAAATCTTGCACAAGACACGCGATGAATGGGCAAAATTCGCTATCAGAAAAATGGAAATCCCACCTAACACCATCGCCAAATTTTATGGTTACAAATCGAGTTGTGATCTTGAGCAAATTCTTAAACACGATGAAAACGACGCCAATTCGGACATTTGCTCGACACCTTGTGCGAGATCTCTCACAAGCGATGTAAGCAAAACGACCATCTTTGACTAAGATAAAATCAAAAAATGTATATAACCAATTGAAAATTAAAATTTATAGTATTTTTCATAATATTCGCTGCCAAAGTTTTTTTACCTAGCTGATTGAGAGTAATCAGCAAAACATCAATACTGATTGTGTCGACAGGATGTTGGCGGGAACAGGAAAAAAGCCTAATGGACTAGGTATCTTCAGGATGAAGGTTTGGTAGCTTAGGATGA
>NZ_JAWOWF010000711.1:0-551 GCF_033340295.1 Vibrio sp. 1401 | reverse complement strand
TATTACACTGCAATACAACGCCTAAAATGTTTTTGCCGATGTCGTGCACGTCACCCTTCACTGTCGCAAACAAAATTTTTCCGTTACTGCTACCGGATTGTTTTTCGGCGTTAATAAAAGGCTCTAAATGCGCGACAGCTTGCTTCATTACACGTGCAGATTTCACTACTTGAGGTAAGAACATCTTACCCTCACCAAATAGGTCACCCACCACGTTCATGCCATCCATCAAAGGACCTTCAATCACTTCAAGTGGTTTTGCCGCATTCACACGTGCTTCTTCAGTGTCTGCAACGATGAACTCTGTGATCCCTTTAACTAACGCATGCTCTAAACGTTTTGCGACAGGCCAAGTTCGCCACTCAAGCGCAGAGGCATCTTCTTCTTTGCCAACGCCTTTATCTGCATATTCAGCCGCGATATCCAACAATCTTTCTGTAGCGTCATCTCGACGGTTAAGCACAACGTCTTCTACCGCTTCTCGTAGTTTTTCCGGAACGTTGTCATAAATTTCAAGTTGACCCGCGTTTACGATCCCCATATCCATACCA
>NZ_JAWOWF010000710.1:0-552 GCF_033340295.1 Vibrio sp. 1401 | reverse complement strand
AATGAGGCGCTGTTGCCTGCCCTTCAACATGGAAGTAAAGGAAAACAATACAGCTTTGAGTGGCTGCCGTTTTTTAAACTTTACTAATCTATACAGTCGCTTAGATACCTTTTTCACGACATAACCAAGTTGAGGGAACACTCCCAAAATGTAATCCATTTCCTACAAGTTTTATAGAAATATCAGCTACAACAAACATTTATGTGACTAAAATCACCTTTAGGGCAATATCAATGTTCAATAACCCACCAAAAAAAAGAATGACCTTATTAAAATCAAGATTATAAAAAGCCCCACCTATGAATCACAGATGGGGCTAATGAGATGTTTTTAATGGTTTTTTCTTGGTAATTTAAAAACCTTCGCCACGCACTAACTCAGCCAGCGTCGACAAGCGTTGTTCACTTTGCTTGACGTATGGGTTCTCGGTATCCCACGCGTAACCAGCCAATATTGCACTGATCATCTGTTTAATACGTGGATTTGGAGCTTGGTAGAAAATCACGTCTTGAAGCGTGCCGTTGTACCATCCTTCCACATAAGTGCGGAACG
>NZ_JAWOWF010000709.1:0-552 GCF_033340295.1 Vibrio sp. 1401 | reverse complement strand
TTTGATTTGCGTAAAGGTCTGGCGGATCCAGTCGGCCAAGATCATATGAACATGAACTCGAATGCCGTAAGTTTGGTGAACGCATCAGATTCAGGCCATATCGCTGGCACAGTAAGTAACGTGCAATACCAAGCTTGCGAAGCAGACAGTGCGGCATGGAACGCGATTCATGATGTGCCTGCCGTTCACTCTGTTTACCTGTATGCGGGTTCTATGGATCGCTCAACCATGGGCGATATGGGCGCGACAGCTCCACTCAACGCGCCAGTTGCGGTAGCTAACGTGAATGAATCGCAAGACGAAGAAGGCAATACAATCTACAGCTACGAGTTTGGTTACATTGGCCCAGGTACTTACAGCATTGGCTACACATGTACTGCGTATATTGATACGCCAGACGCTCATGAAACGTCAGAAGACGGTTTCTTGATTTACCAGCACTACACGCCAGTTGATGTTGTCGAGACAGAGCTGACAACTCAGGACATTAATCCCATTCTTTAAGTCACCATATTAAAAAAGCCGCTCGTACTGAGCGGCTTTTTAATTAGT
>NZ_JAWOWF010000708.1:0-552 GCF_033340295.1 Vibrio sp. 1401 | reverse complement strand
AATCCGCTAGACGTGCTATTCAAACAGCAAGATTGGGCTAACTTCCCAATGCTGTCAGCCAACATTTACGACAAAAAAACGGGTAAGCGCTTATTCCAACCTTACGCGATGTTCAATAAGCAAGGCATTAAAATTGCGGTTATTGGTCTGACAACAGAAGATACCGCGAAGTTGGGGAACCCTGAGTTTATCGGTCAAGTAGACTTCCGCGACCCGAAAGCGGAAGCGAAAGAGCTGATTGCAGAACTGAAAAAAACAGAAAATCCGGATCTGATTTTCGCTGTCACGCACATGGGTCACTACGAAAATGGCAACCGTGGCATCAATGCGCCGGGTGATGTAGCTTTGGCGCGTTACCTTAATGAAGGCGATTTGGACATGATTGTGGGTGGTCACTCACAAGAGCCCGTTTGTATGGAAGGTCCTAACGTTATCAAAAAGAACTTTAAACCGGGTGATGAGTGTCAGCCAGACCAACAAAACGGTACTTACATTGTTCAGGCGCATGAGTGGGGTAAATATGTTGGCCGTGCCGATTACGAATTCCGTAAC
>NZ_JAWOWF010000707.1:0-553 GCF_033340295.1 Vibrio sp. 1401 | reverse complement strand
GGCAGAAAAAGACAGTGCAGAAGGAAAAATTCAAGTCGGCTTGTGTTATCTAAACGGCATTGGTGCAGACAAGAGCATGGTGAAAGGTTGCTATTGGCTGGAACGTGCTGCTGAGGGCGGCAGCGCAGAAGCGATGTACCATGCAGGCGAAGCATGGAAAGACAGAGGAAAAACAGGCAATGCGATTGCGTATGTTTGGTTGTTTCTTTCTGCCAATATGGGTTATCAACCAGCTCGCGTCCTTCGTGATGAAGTCGCGGCGAACATCGGTGTGGATGTGGTGGTTGGACTTCAATCCATTGCGAAGCCTCTGCAAAGAAAGCTCGCATCTGGCATGGTGAAAAAGCACTCGATCATTCGTGCGCTGAACAAGGTGTACAAACGTGACGTATATTTCCCTGGCGAAGAAGAGCTTAACGAAGTGTTAAGTGCCGTGCACAAATCTGGGGCGAATACGTGGGAAGAGACGACGGAGCTGAACTTCGAACCGGATATGACAACGGTCACAACAGAAGATCAATCAGCGAAACCACTTGAGCAGAAAACGCCTTCC
>NZ_JAWOWF010000706.1:0-553 GCF_033340295.1 Vibrio sp. 1401 | reverse complement strand
CATCAAACACATAGGATGGGAAACCATCCTTTGTTATTTTTAGCTAGGGAAATTATGACTCAACAAGATATAAAACTGATTGCGTTCGATCTGGATGGCACATTGTTGGACAGCGTACCTGATTTGGCCGTTGCTGCAGACCAAGCGGTACAAGCTTTGGGTTACCCTGCAGTATCGGAAGAGCAAGTACGTGATTACGTAGGTAACGGTGCTGACGTCCTGATTGGCCGTGCACTAAGCCAAAGCATGACCATCAGTAGCGATCTTAGTGAAGAGCTGCGTGCAAAAGGACGCGAGCTGTTTGATGACTTTTACGCGCAAAGCGGTCATCAGCTGAGCCATCTTTACCCAACAGTAAAAGAGACGCTAGAAGAGCTACACCAGGCAGGCTTTACGATGGCGCTTGTAACGAACAAACCATCGAAGTTTGTTCCAGAAATTCTAGAGCAACATGGCATCGCAAAATACTTTGTGGACGTATTGGGTGGTGATGCATTCCCTGAGAAAAAACCAAACCCAGTCGCACTGAACTGGTTGATGGAAAAACATCAGG
>NZ_JAWOWF010000705.1:0-553 GCF_033340295.1 Vibrio sp. 1401 | reverse complement strand
AGAAACAGAAGGTAAAGGATTCATGGTCACAGCAAAACAACTTGGACGTTCGGCACTCGCATTAACATTGATCAGCTTATCTGGTTGTCAGCTGTTTCAATCAAACACGAATGCTGAGGTGGCTTCTCCGGTGATCGTGAACGATCATGCGCAAAGTATTATGGTGATCAGCGATCAAATGGACATGTACTTAAGCAGTGAAGGGCGGGAATCTTTCTTAAATCAAATGCTGGTGGCGCTTGAGTCGGACAGCCGAGATAAATTCAAAGGCAAAGATCCTGACACCTATTCGTGGTGGAAGATCCGCGTGCAACCTAATGAGTGGCAACAAGCTGAGATAGTCAGGCCAGTAGAAGAGGGAGTGGATACCTCTAACAAGCTGGAGTTTATGGATGTCTCCTATCGTTCAAAAACGGGGTTAAATTTGCGCTCCAAACCGAGTGTAGAGAGTACAAAGCTGGGGCAACTTGAAAAAGGCGAAGTGTTCAATGCGTTGGCGAGAGTAGAAGGAGAACCTTGGATTCTGGTTGAACAAAAAGGCGTTATTAAGGGC
>NZ_JAWOWF010000704.1:0-553 GCF_033340295.1 Vibrio sp. 1401 | reverse complement strand
TGACAGGGAGTGCTATACTCTCGCCGATTAAATATTTTATCTAAAGAGAGTGCTATGAAAGTTGGTATCATCGGTGCGATGGAACAAGAAGTGACCATCCTGAAAGAAGCTATGACAAACTGCCAAACCGTAAACAAAGCAGGTTGTACGTTTTTCTCTGGTCAAATTAACGATGTAGATGTAGTGCTACTACAATCTGGTATCGGTAAAGTTGCTGCGGCAGTTGGTACAACAATTCTTCTTGATGAATACCAACCAGATGTGGTTATCAACACAGGTTCTGCTGGTGGTTTCGATTCAAGCCTAAATCTAGGTGACGTAGTGATTTCTACAGAAGTGCGCCACCATGATGCAGACGTGACTGCTTTTGGCTATGAAATTGGTCAAATGGCAGGTCAACCAGCAGCATTCAAAGCGGATGAAAAACTGATGGACCTAGCAGAAAAAGCACTCGAGCAAATGGCAAATACACATGCCGTTCGCGGTTTGATCTGTACGGGCGATGCGTTTGTTTGCACGGCTGAGCGCCAAGCGTTCATTCGTGAAAACTTCC
>NZ_JAWOWF010000703.1:0-553 GCF_033340295.1 Vibrio sp. 1401 | reverse complement strand
TGCTGTTAAATTACGATTGGGAACTGAAAAAAAGCCCAGCCGGCGCATGGCAATGGGAACCTATCGACATTAAAGAGGAAGACAAACCGGTCGATCCTGAAAACCCTAACGTTCGGCATAACCCAATCATGACAGACGCCGATATGGCGATGAAGATGGATCCGGAGTATCGCAAAATCTCAGAACGCTTCCATAGCGACCCGGCCTATTTCGCCGACACCTTTGCTCGGGCTTGGTTTAAATTAACGCACAGAGACATGGGGCCTAAGGCTCGCTACATCGGCCCTGATGTCCCGCAAGAAGACCTCATCTGGCAAGATCCGGTTCCTAACGGCAATGCAAACTACGATGTAGACGCGGTAAAAGCCAAAATCGCAGCCAGTGGGTTATCGGTTAGTGACATGGTCACAACCGCTTGGGACAGTGCACGCACGTTCCGTCAGTCTGACAAACGTGGTGGCGCAAACGGCGCTCGTATTCGCTTAGCGCCACAAAAAGACTGGCAAGGTAACGAGCCAGAGCGGCTAGCCCGAGTACTACCGGTGTTGGAAAG
>NZ_JAWOWF010000702.1:0-554 GCF_033340295.1 Vibrio sp. 1401 | reverse complement strand
CTTGTCGCGTGTGTGGGTGGCGGCTCAAATGCCATGGGGTTGTTTAGCGGATTTTTAGAAGGTGAAAACGTCGCGATCCACGGCGTCGAGCCTGCTGGACGATCTTTGGACAAAGTGGGTGAACACGCAGCTACCTTAACGCTTGGCGAGCCAGGCATCATGCACGGATTTAAGTCTTACATGCTTAAAGATGAACAAGGCGAACCACAAGAGGTACACTCCGTCGCCAGTGGCTTGGATTACCCATCGGTAGGCCCACAGCACAGTTATTTAAAAGACATCGGACGCGTGAACTATGGTTCAATCAACGATGACGAAGCGATACACGCCTTCTTTGAGTTGTCTCGTGAAGAAGGGATTATTCCGGCTATCGAATCTTCCCACGCAGTCGCATACGCAATCAAACTGGCACAACAAGGTGAAACAGGTTCGATTCTTGTCAACCTTTCAGGTCGAGGCGACAAAGACATCGATTTTGTGGTTGAAAACTACGGTGCAAAATACGGTATTGAGTCGCTTATCTAACTGGCAACCACTGAGCTGAGTTACGTTTA
>NZ_JAWOWF010000701.1:0-554 GCF_033340295.1 Vibrio sp. 1401 | reverse complement strand
TGGAAATTCTGAGCATGGATCTCTCACAGGTTAGACTGAAAGAGAAACAGAAATGACATTGAATAAGACAAGCACTGAATTACAGGCAGTTTCAAATAACTTGGTGCATCATATGTGTGTGAAACTACTAGTCAATCAGGGGCTTAATGAATCAGAAGCCAACTGCCTTTTAGATATAGAACTCTATCTATCGAATCCGCTAGACACGAATGTTGTTATTACTGAGTCTATGTATCAAAGTCACTCCAATGAACAAGCATCGCTGCGAACCTTGAAGCAAAAGCAGCGTAGTTACTTTGCATTGCTTTTACACAGTTATTGCGAAGCGGAAGCTAGGAAATATTTTGACTGTATGGAACAAGTTAAAAGTATTTGAATTTCATAGCCTTATAAATACGGTAAAACGCTAAGTATTTCTTAACTTCAATGGTGTAGTTCCTGTCCATCCCTTAAATGCTCTTGAGAAGGAACTAACATCGCCAAAACCTAACTGGAAAGCAATTTCTGTAACACTTAGCGAGTTGTCACTGAGGAGTCGAAGAGATTTTTCGATT
>NZ_JAWOWF010000700.1:0-554 GCF_033340295.1 Vibrio sp. 1401 | reverse complement strand
TGAGTTTGAAGGCGAACTCAGAAACGAACGTCTTACCACATCGGGAGAGCTGAGTAACACCGTGATTTACTCAAAAATCCGCGAATAAGTCGCTTAGCTAAACCGATTTAAACACAATAAAAAAGCCCGCGATATTCGCGGGCTTTTGTCATCTTTGCAGCGGTTAGTCTAGATCAACCAACTTCTGCTTGTACTCTTGGTGTTGGTCTAGAACTTCTTGACCTGCACCGCCAGTCATCTTGCTAACCAACACGATAGCCAGTGTTGAGAAGATGATGCCCGGTACGATTTCGTAAACGTCGAACCAACCGCCAGTTAGCTGTTTCCAAACTACGATGGTCACGCCACCCACTAGGATGCCCGCTAGTGCGCCGTTACGGTTCATACCGCTCCAGTAAAGGCTAAGTACTACTGCAGGGCCAAATGCCGCGCCGAAGCCCGCCCAAGCGTAAGATACAAGACCTAGCACAGAGCTGTCTGGTGTCATTGCTAGGAACAATGCAATCAAAGAAATCACGATAACGCCCACACGGCCAATCATCACCACTTCTTCT
>NZ_JAWOWF010000699.1:0-554 GCF_033340295.1 Vibrio sp. 1401 | reverse complement strand
TATCCTCGGCTGAATCTTATGGTGAGACTCTGATTTCAGCATCTACAACTCACAGGGGATATTACTTTATACCCAAATAAAGCTTAGACACCAGAGCTCACTTTAAAACTATTTTTTGCAACGATTGGATAGACCAACCAATCGACAAAAACGTCATTTCAAACAATATTGACGAGTTTTGACACGCTAAAAATGAGATTGACTTCACGAAAGCTAAATTGGTGAGTTTGTTATTAATGGTTCACAAAATAATCAGATGTGATCCGAATCCTACAAAGTCATACCAAATCAATCGGAATCGGTGATTTAGATCGCAACAAACTCGTCAAAATAAGTTGTTCGATTTTGACGTTGGTTGTAAGTACATGAAATAAATGTGTTTATATTTTTTCTTGGTGAGTGGAGTTTGAGCTGGATCACTTCTTACTTTTATTTATTTTACGCTTAGAAATAACTGCTTGTATGTTGAATGACATTGTTGAGCACCACAGATTTGGGTGCTTTTAAATTGCGTAATTGTCGTTTTGAACCACTGACTTTTTGGGGAAAGTAAG
>NZ_JAWOWF010000698.1:0-555 GCF_033340295.1 Vibrio sp. 1401 | reverse complement strand
CAAGATAAAGACTACGCTGGCTACCCAACCTTTGAAGATCAACAAGCTTACGATTACGTAGAAACGGCCTTTAAAAATGAATGGCAAGTGCTGACGCATGCCAATGGTGACGCTGCGATAGAGCAATTTATCAACGCAGTGACCAAAGCAAATGAAAAGCTAGGAAAACAAGACCGCCGACCTGTACTCATTCACGGCCAAACCATGCGCCAAGACCAAGTGGATCGCTTAGCTGCGCAAGGCATCTTCCCTTCTCTATTCCCAATGCATACTTTTTATTGGGGTGACTGGCATGTAGACTCGGTACTCGGCCATCCTCGTGCCGATTTCATTTCACCAACTCAAGCGGGGAGAAAGGCAGGGTTAAAGTTCAGTACTCACCATGACGCACCTGTGGCGCTGCCAAGTTCATTCCGAGTATTGGATGCGACCGTCAATCGCACCACCAGAACCGATAAAGTACTGGGTGCAGATCAGCGCGTTGACACGTACACCGCGCTGCAAGCCATGACCATTTGGCCGGCTTACCAACACTTTGAGGAGTCGTATAAAGGT
>NZ_JAWOWF010000697.1:0-555 GCF_033340295.1 Vibrio sp. 1401 | reverse complement strand
AAGACTTTCGGTTCGAAGCTCTGTTTCTGGGCGCTCCATTTTTGCGTAGTAAAGGAGTTCTTCGACCATTTCTTCCATCTCATCAATGTCTTCAACGATGCTATTTACGTACTTTGTCTGTTGTTCATTTAGAGAGGAGTCGGCGAGTAAATCAGCCTGCCATTGCAAGCGAAAAATTGGTGTGCGTAGCTCGTGAGCAACCGCATTGGTGAGCATTTTATTGCTGGTAATGAGTCGAGAGACTTTATCGGCCATGTTATTGAAGCTTTTGTTCAATGTGCCAACCGATTTGGCGCTGGCCGTGCTTGCGCGTGCTTTGAAATTACCAGACGCAAATTCGACGGTGACTCTTTCTAGTTCACGAATTCTGCGGCTTAAAAACCAGATCAGCAAAACACAGTAAAGCGCGAAACCAGCGATGAAGAATATCCACACCATGTTGTCGTCGAAATTGACGGCTTGAATGATAGGACTATTCGGGTTATCGCTAATTTTGAAAAAGGGAGTGCTCTCGTCGAAGCGAAACCAAAAATCCCGTTCATCATCAAAGGCGAT
>NZ_JAWOWF010000696.1:0-555 GCF_033340295.1 Vibrio sp. 1401 | reverse complement strand
CTCCAATGTCCGCAGAAGCGACAGTAGTTCGTAGCTACATCGACTGGATGGTAAGTGTACCTTGGACTAAGCGTTCTAAAGTGAAGAAAAATCTCGCGAAAGCGGAAGAGATTTTGAACGAAGATCATTATGGTCTAGAGCGTGTGAAAGAGCGTATTCTGGAGTACTTGGCAGTTCAAAACCGCATTAACAAGCTAAAAGGTCCAATCCTTTGTCTTGTTGGTCCTCCAGGCGTGGGTAAAACATCGCTTGGCCGCTCAATTGCATCTGCTACTGGCCGTAAATACGTACGTATGGCCCTAGGTGGCGTGCGTGATGAAGCGGAGATTCGAGGCCACCGTCGTACTTACATTGGTTCATTGCCAGGTAAGCTGATTCAGAAAATGTCGAAAGTTGGTGTGAAAAACCCTCTCTTCCTTCTGGATGAAATCGACAAGATGTCTTCAGACATGCGTGGCGATCCATCTTCAGCACTGCTTGAAGTTCTAGACCCAGAACAAAACAACGCGTTTAACGACCATTACCTAGAGGTAGATTACGATCTATCTGACGTTA
>NZ_JAWOWF010000695.1:0-555 GCF_033340295.1 Vibrio sp. 1401 | reverse complement strand
AGTTTAATTGCAGACGGTGGTGTTTACGCTCAACGGCTTGGTGACGTGTGTCGATGAAGCGCTGCATAGCTCTACGCAAACGCATATCCAGCTCATCGAGTTGCTGTGACTGACGCTGCAACTTATAACTTGGATGTTGGCGTTCTAAGCGATGCAGAAGTTGCGTAGATTGCTGTTTTTGCTGCGCTAAGTAGTAGCGCATCGCACTAGCTAGTTTATGCTGTTTCGCTACAAGCGATTGATCTTTATGGCTGTTGTCACGGCTAACCAGTTCAGCGGCAGCTGATGGAGTAGGAGCTCGCACATCGGCAACAAAATCGGCAATCGTCATGTCGACTTCATGGCCCACAGCACTAATGATCGGGATTTGACTTGCAGCAATAGTGCGAGCAAGGATCTCATTGTTAAAGCACCATAAGTCTTCTAGAGAGCCGCCGCCACGACCAACAATCAATACATCACATTCATTTCGGCTATTAGCACGACCGATTGCTTGGGCAATTTGAATGGCTGCGTCATCACCTTGGACCATGGTCGGATAAATCACCACGGGTA
>NZ_JAWOWF010000694.1:0-555 GCF_033340295.1 Vibrio sp. 1401 | reverse complement strand
TTAGACGCTGGAATACGCTGCGTGTACACCGATTAGCGGTCGCATGTCTTGGCTTTGCATTAGCGGCCATTTGGCTAGGGATGTCGATTCGACAGTTCTGGCAAACCACGTCAATGACGCTGTTTCAACCGACCAGTATGGCGGAGTTGTTTAGCTACTCAGTGGCAGGATTAATGGTTGGTGGCGCTTTAACTTGGCGTGGCGTCACTCACAAGGCGATGATGATGCAACGCATCGGCTTAATTATATTGGCCTTTGTGGCGTTGAAAGTCTTCTTGTGGGATGTAAGCTCTTTGGACGGGTTCTGGCGCGCCATCAGCTTCTTAGGCTTGGGGGCATCACTTATTGCGTTGGGGTGGCTATTTCAAAAACTGCATCGCTCAGTCACTCAGACCTCTGAGCCATAATCGACGTTCTTCAACACAAAAAGATAAGCGGAAAAGAGAGATTCCCGACAATGCATTTTCGCCGTTATTGGGGGGCAGCAAAAATGTAAAGCCGGGAATCATTGGAGTGTTCTTTGAAACGGCGTTATTTCAACAATGCAACCACCGT
>NZ_JAWOWF010000693.1:0-555 GCF_033340295.1 Vibrio sp. 1401 | reverse complement strand
ATATTCGGGAATTGTTCTGCTAGGCCAAACATCTGTACTAACTCAACGATGAAAGACATCATGATGTCTGCACCCGTCAATCGCTCTTCTACGAGGTAGGTTTTTCCTTCCAACGCTTGTTCGAAGTAGCTCAATACATTCATTGCTTCTTTGTCGGCGTATGCAGGCAAAAACTGCATCGAGTTCGGCTCTTTACTGATGAATATTTTCAATAGCATCGGCAAAATAGCGGAGCTTTCTGCAAAGTGCATCCATTGTAAATATTCAGTATGCGCTTTTGTACCACGCTTAGGGGCAAGCGCTCCATCACTGTACTTTTCAATCAAGTATTCAGTCATGGCTCCTGATTCAATAATAAACTCACCATCATCTTCAAGGAGTGGCGACTTACCAAGTGGATGAACGCTCTTTAGTTCTGGCGGTGCCATGAAAGTCACTTTGTCACGAACGTAAGGCACGATTTCGTATTCCACGTTGAGCTCTTCAAGTAACCAGATAATACGCTTAGAGCGTGACTGATTCAGATGATGAAGTTTTATCATTTGTTATCCCTTC
>NZ_JAWOWF010000692.1:0-556 GCF_033340295.1 Vibrio sp. 1401 | reverse complement strand
CGTTTGGTTTCCACGGCAGTATTCCTGCAATCGTAAACTCCTTAGATGGCGATACGTCATCTTTGCGCAAAGCGGTTATCGTTGGTTCGACGATTCCTTTAGTTATCTACATTTTCTGGCAAATCGTTACTTTAGGCGTAGTAAGCCAGGATGCACTTATTGAAAACGGTGGCTTGAGTGCACTTATTGGTCAATTATCTCAAACTGTTCACAAATCCAACTTGAGCAGAATTGTAGGTGTATTTGCCGACCTTGCACTTCTCACCTCGAACTTAGGTGTGAGCTTAGGTTTGTTCGAATTTTTAGGTGATACGATCAAAGGCAAAAGTGAGAAACCAAATCGCTTGTTAGCTGCAGTGATTACGTTTACTCCACCACTTGGTTTTGCGCTTTTTTACCCACAAGGCTTCATTATGGCGCTGGGTTACGCGGCGATTGCATTGGCTATTCTTGCGATTTTCCTTCCTCTTGTCATGGTGATCAAGGTTCGTCGTTCCGATAATTTCTCTGGTGAATACCGTGTCGCTGGTGGGCAAGGAGCGCTAGTCGTCACTGG
>NZ_JAWOWF010000691.1:0-556 GCF_033340295.1 Vibrio sp. 1401 | reverse complement strand
TGACCAAGCCAAATGGTGCAACCGTCAGCTATGAGTACGACGCTGCACATCGGCTGGTGGCGGAAACAGATGCACAGGGCAACCGGCGCGAGCTTGAGCTCAATGACCTCGGGAACCCAGTAGAAGAGCGACTGCTCGATGCGCTGGGCCAGACCCGTTGGATAGAGCGCCGGATCTTCAACGAAATCGGCTGGCTCTCCAGTGTCTCCGACGCCTATAGCAATCAGTCATCGTTTTCCTACGATGTGGTGGCAAACCTGATACAGGAGACCAGTCCCTCTGGTAACACACACTCCTACAAGTACGACGGCTTCCATCACCGGACACAAACGACCGATCCCCTCGGGAAGGTCACGCAGGTGCTCTACAAGGATACCGGCGATGTTTACCGTGTCTCCGACCCTCGTTCGCGCCTGACCTACTACAGCTACAACGGCTTTGGCGAAGTGACCCAGGTCCGGAGCCCGGACACCGGCACCACCGACATTACCTATGACGAAGCCGGTAACGTGGCAACGCGCAAAACGGCCAAGGGGCAAACCACAAGCTACAGCTA
>NZ_JAWOWF010000690.1:0-556 GCF_033340295.1 Vibrio sp. 1401 | reverse complement strand
TTACATGAATAACGAAGACAACGAAATTGAAGGCTTGGAAGTGCTTCTACGTTGGGACGCAGAAGGCTTGGGGCCAGTGCCACCAACCGAATTTATTCCAATCGCCGAGCAAGCTGGGTTGTTTGACAAAATAGACCGTTGGGTGTTTGCCAATGCAACCGAGGAATACCATCATTTAAGAAGCATTTTTGGCAAAGACATTGTCCTGTCCATCAACCTTTCATCGGCCGAATTAAACTCGTTAGAAATGGCGCAATTCATTCATAAACACGTAACGAGAAATGGCATCAAACCAGAATGTATCGAACTAGAAATTACCGAGACGTTTGCCGCGGAACAGCAAGGCACGGCATTGCTTGATGAGCTTTCGAAACTGGGTTATCGACTTGCTATTGATGATTTCGGCTCTGGCTACACGTCGCTCACTCAACTTGTTCAATACCCAGTACAAAAGATTAAGTTTGACCGAGAGTTTCTACTGACGTTGATGAATACCAATAATGGACACGTGATCAAACCGATCATTGAGCTGTGCCATGCCCAAAACAAAACCGTG
>NZ_JAWOWF010000689.1:0-556 GCF_033340295.1 Vibrio sp. 1401 | reverse complement strand
GACCACATCATTGCGCATGTGTCTCCTGGTCGTGGCCTGGTTGTTCACCGTGAAACGTGTCCAAATGTGCGCGGTTACCAAAAAGAGCCGGACAAGTACATGGCCGTTGCATGGTCTGACGATTACGACAAAGAGTTTATCGCAGAACTGAAAGTAGACATGCTCAACCACCAAGGTGCTCTGGCAGAATTGACCAACGTGATTTCGAAAACAGGCTCCAATATCCATGGCCTGTCGACCGAAGAACGTGATGGCCGACTGTATACTGTCACCGTTCTGCTGACGACTAAAGATCGTGTCCACCTTGCAGGTATCATGCGAAAAATCAAAGCGATGCCGCAGGCGACCCGAGTCAGACGAAGAAAGAACTAAACTCATCGCCACCCACTCACACTGGGTGGCGATTTTTTTATACCCTATTTATTTACTATGAATTTAGAACGTTACCACCGTATCCATCAGGTGCTGAAAGCACGCCAAACCGACCTTACTTTGTGCCTAGAAGAAGTTCACAAACCTAACAACGTCTCTGCCGTTATTCGTACGGCTGACGCCA
>NZ_JAWOWF010000688.1:0-557 GCF_033340295.1 Vibrio sp. 1401 | reverse complement strand
AATGAGTCTGAATATCGTCACGGCATCGGTGGACGAAACATGGAATTCTTCATGGGCATCACGGGTAATAAAGGCGGCGTGAAAACGGCTTTGGAGATCAATGGACAACCTTTAAACGTCATTTCTGCACACCTGGATTCCAACAAAGAAGTCAAACGTGAGTTCGAAGGCAACAAGTTGATGGAAGGCATTAATCCAAATGAGGAAGTTCTGATCACTGGCGATCTCAATGAACGTGAGAAGCGCGTTGCTGAAGGCTCTGATGTGCTGTACGACCCAATTGCCCACGATGATACGCACTTAGCGAAACATGGCTTTAAGTTCAAACCACTCGATAGCCATACTTACATGCAGCTAGATAAGCACACTGGCAATATTAAGCAGAAAGAAGGCCGAGATCGCCCTGACTTCGGTGAGCTGGATAACACTGGTTTAACCAACAAAACGGGCAACTTACAGAACCACCAAACCAGTGTTATCACTGATGGTTTTGAGAATGTCAGCGACCATAAGCCAGTGCAGTCAACATTCGAAGTCAGAAGCTTTTCTCAAAAGTT
>NZ_JAWOWF010000687.1:0-557 GCF_033340295.1 Vibrio sp. 1401 | reverse complement strand
CACCAAAGGTTGAAGTTTGGGTTATCTCGCCAGCCATCCAAATTAAGAAGCCAAGGCTGTTTTGGCACGATCCAGTTTTGCTCTAGGTACTGACATGGGCAGTAGTTGAACTGATGCAGCACCTGAGCCATCGGTGTTTCAGGTTTAACCACGCTTTGCGCTCCTGCGGCACCACGTGAACGTCGCGACATTCGAGCCAATCAATAGCAGTACCATAAACACTAAAATCCCGATGAGATGGTTCGCCGTTTCTTTGGTAACTTGCACCGACAAAATACTTTTAAATTGGTTGCTTTGAGTCGTCACTCGCACCTCCGAAGATGGCACCATCACGACACTAATGCGATCGTAATTCAGCCCTTCAATACTGTTGTTCACCAACAATTTGATTTGAGGCACGTAAGAGTCCAACGCTACATCGGCAGCATGTTTAATAAACACCGATGCCGAAGCAGGAGTCGGACGCTCGCCTGGGCGAAGATCTTGATCTTCGAGTACCACGTGGACTCGCGCCACCAGCACACCATCAATTTGCGACAGCGTTGATGACAACTCTT
>NZ_JAWOWF010000686.1:0-558 GCF_033340295.1 Vibrio sp. 1401 | reverse complement strand
TTGAAAGTCGGTGCATGGCACGCCCCTATTCTTCTGGTTGAAGGTAAAGTCGTGAGCCAAGGGGAAGCGCTAAACCGAGGAGTGCTCTTGCAATCGGTCATTTCGGAGTGGGTAAAACGTGATGAACTGAAAGGCAACATCGTTTACGGAAAAGCCACTTGTCCGTATTGCGTCAAAGCTAAACAGTTACTCGAAGATGCTGGTATTAAGTACGAGTATCACGATGTCGTCAAAGACAGCGCTGCCCTGTATAGAATGATCCCAGAAGTTAAAGCGATCATCGGTGAGAAAACACCAGTGACCGTGCCGCAAATTTGGTTAGAGGGAAAATACGTCGGAGGCGCAGATAACCTAGAAAAGTGGTTAGCCGCAAAGGGGTTAGACAAGGTGCCGAATAACGTCGTAGAAATACCAAGCCAATCGGCATAGTCGTTATCGCACTAGCATAAAGACCGTATAAATATTTGGTTTATAGAAACAAAAAGCCCTGATTTTTCAATCAGGGCTTTTCTGCATTAATTCGCCAGTTTTTTCATAACACGAGCAAAAATAGAAGCT
>NZ_JAWOWF010000685.1:0-558 GCF_033340295.1 Vibrio sp. 1401 | reverse complement strand
TACCCCCGCAGCCATCAGCCAACAAATTCGTCAGCTTGAGGAGTTTTTAGGGACGGACTTGTTTGTTCGTCAACACAGAAAAATTGTGCTGACGCCAGAAGGGGAACTGCTATTTACTCAGGCAGAAAGAGGGTTTGCCCATTTGCAGCAAGGCGTACGCCTTGTCAACCAGGATCCAAACCCGAACCATCTTTCAATATCAACACTGCCCTCCTTTGCCCACCATTGGTTGGTGCCTAAAATCACCGCCTTTCGTCAACGTCATCCTGATATTGCCCTATTACTAGAGCCCACAAATGATCTCGTCTCTTTTCAAGATAGTCAGATAGATTTGTGCGTTCGCTACGGATTAGGAAAATACCCAAATTTAGAATCGCAGTGGCTGATGGACGAAGCCTTTTACCCAGCATGTCATCCGATGTATCAGAAGGAACATGGCATCTATAGCATCGAAGATTTAAGCAAAGCAGAGCTCATCGAAGACGTTTGGCCCGATCTCGACTGGAACATGTGGTTAGCAAGACTTGGACACTCTGCGGCAAAGCCCGCTTTAAAATA
>NZ_JAWOWF010000684.1:0-558 GCF_033340295.1 Vibrio sp. 1401 | reverse complement strand
CGCGGCATACAAGTCAACTAAGTCGCCCGTCATTCCCGCATCCAATACGTAGCGCGTGTAAGCCACCGTGCCAAAGTCTTCCGGCTCGTTTTCGAGATCAGATTCCGTCAATCCCCACTGACCGCAGTAGGTAACATGGTGGGCAATCTCTGAATCTAAAAGCGCATGTACACTTGGTAGTGCGCGGCGCATGTCGTCTAACGTACGTGCTTTGTAGATTGCTAGCGCATAAGCTCGCGCGTACTGTTTTAGGAATAAGAAATCTTGCTTCAAGTAATGTAGAAAACAAGGTTGAGCCAGTGTGCCTTTGGCTAATTGCTGCACGAAGGCATGCTCAGTGTATTCTTGCCAATCTTGGCGGCAAGCGTCGATCAAATCTTGGTATTTCATAATGGGGCAGCCTCGTAATTAGTCAAAGCTCGGTACGTAATCTTTCGCTTTTGGTAGCGTTTCGATGATTTTTTGTGAATACATGAACTCGGCGTAATCGTCGTAGCGTTTTAGGTCAACTGCCGATGGGCGAAGCGCGAAACGAGTTAACGTGTCATTCCAAGCGCG
>NZ_JAWOWF010000683.1:0-558 GCF_033340295.1 Vibrio sp. 1401 | reverse complement strand
GAAGGCCGCGAACACGGCAGATCAACACCGCAGGGTCGTCCACCAGCTGATAATGCTTGCCATTGCTAGGGTTGGTGTAGCTAATGTTGCCATTAACGGCATCTCGCAAGTTAACTTGACCATCGAGAACCTTGTCCCAAGCTGGCGACATAGAGTCTTCGAAATCCGCCATGAATACTTTTACATTTGCATTCAAAGCGTTGATCACCATTTTGCGATCCGTTGGGCCTGTAATCTCAACACGGCGATCTTGTAGATCCTGAGGAATACCTAAGATCTTCCAACTACCTTCACGAATATCTTGTGTGTCAGGCAGGAAGTCTGGCAACTCCCCAGCGTCGATGAGTGCTTGCTTTTCTTATCTCGCTTACAACAACTCTTCAACACGCCCAGCAAATTTTTCACACAGTAGAGATAAAAAGGTTTGGGCTTCAACAGGGAAAATAGCTTGATGCTCCGGAGCAAGTGCTCCAGTCACCTCAAGCATGCCTTGGGTTTGCTGTGATGGTTGTGTTTTTTGTTCTGTCTGAGCAAGCATAATCATTCATCCTTAACGTG
>NZ_JAWOWF010000682.1:0-559 GCF_033340295.1 Vibrio sp. 1401 | reverse complement strand
ACCAATGTCTAACTGAAAATCTGATGGTACACTTTCATCCATCAACTCGGCAGCACTTAAACCAAAATCTTCCACCTCTGGAATCGATTCTACGTGCTGTTCGAATCCAACTGGCGTCTTAACCTCTGGTTTAGATGTAAATTGATGCTCTGTCCTATCTTCAGAGATATCACTAATACTAATTTGTATTTGATAATCGCCTAAAGCAACAGTGTCACCATGGGACAAAGCAAGCTCATTCCCTTGGCCGATTGGAGTAACTGCATTATTAACAAATGTGCCATTTGTTGATAAATCTTTAATTAGATATTTATCGCCAAATTTAATCAATTCGCCGTGAGTCCCAGAAATAACTCTCTCAGGGTCTGGTAACGTCCAGTCACATTGTTCTGAGCGTCCGAAGGTTACCTTTGCATGCTCATCACTTGATTCAAACACAAACTCACTCTCTATTTCCGGAGTAAATTTGTGGAAACTCGTTATGGTCAATACCAATTTCATGAAAAACCTCGCCAAAGACCTGCTAAATATTTATATATCGATTTTTATAATTAGATTT
>NZ_JAWOWF010000681.1:0-560 GCF_033340295.1 Vibrio sp. 1401 | reverse complement strand
GATTCGCAACGAAGTGGAAGCGCTAAAAAAAGCAGGCAAACCTGTTGTAGTTTCGATGTCGAGCCTAGCGGCCTCTGGCGGTTACTGGATTTCAATGAGCGCAGATAAAATCGTCGCACAACCAACAACACTGACGGGTTCTATTGGTATCTTCAGCGTTATTACGACGTTCGAAAAAGGCTTCAGCAAACTTGGTATCAACACCGACGGCGTTGGCACGTCACCGTTTTCTGGCGACGGCATTACAACTGGCTTGTCTGAAGGCGCGTCTCAAGCGTTCCAACTAGGCATTGAGCATGGCTACAAACGCTTTATCTCTTTGGTTGGTTCAAACCGAGATATGACGGTAGAAGAGGTAGACAAAGTCGCGCAAGGCCGAGTTTGGACAGGTCAAGATGCCTTATCATTCGGTCTTGTTGACCAAATGGGTGACTTCGATGATGCCGTTGAGTTAGCTGCGAAGCTGGCGAACGTGACAGATTACGGTATTTACTGGGTTGAAGAGCCATTGTCACCAACAGAACTATTCCTACAAGAATTCATGAATCGGGTGAAAGTAT
>NZ_JAWOWF010000680.1:0-560 GCF_033340295.1 Vibrio sp. 1401 | reverse complement strand
CTACAATGTCCAACGTCATATCCATAAATTCAGAGGTAATTCGTGCAAGTTTATTTAGTAGGTGGCGCAGTTCGAGATCAATTGCTCGGCATTGACAGTTATGACAACGATTGGGTGGTAGTCGGTGCCACACCAGAAATGATGCTTGCTCAAGGATACACTGCCGTCGGAAAAGACTTTCCTGTTTTTCTTCATCCTAAAAATAAAGAAGAACACGCACTTGCACGAACCGAAAGAAAATCAGGCTCAGGTTACACGGGCTTTGACTGTTTCTTCGATCCAAGCGTCACGCTAGAAGAGGATTTGATTCGCCGTGATTTAACCATTAACGCCATGGCGATGGATGATAGCGGCCAGCTGTACGATCCTTATGGCGGTCAAGCCGATTTGAATAATCGCATATTGCGTCATGTATCGGATGCTTTTGTGGAAGATCCCCTTAGAGTACTTCGGGTCGCACGTTTTGCTGCAAAACTTGCCTCGCTGGGATTTACGGTAGCAAAAGAAACCATGCAACTCATGCGCGACATCGCAGACTCTGGTGAACTCAATACGCTAAC
>NZ_JAWOWF010000679.1:0-560 GCF_033340295.1 Vibrio sp. 1401 | reverse complement strand
AGTGACCTCTCAGAATCTTGCGTTGTTTTTCAGCCTCGCCCCGATGTTGATTTCTGCACCAAGCTTCGCGCAGCAAAATGATATTTACACCACGCAAAATGGCCACGCCATCGTGCAAGATGTCGAAAAGCCCGGCACACGTATCGAATTTGATGAAGACCAAGATGAGGTCTACCGCGCCGTACAAAAAGGCTACATTCGTCCCTTCTCTGAGCTTTACGCGGCCGTCGAAAATGACCTTTATGGTCGCATCATCAAAGTCGAGCTTGAAGAAGATGACAATGAATGGGTTTACGAACTGAAAATACTCTTCAACAATAGTGTGTTGAAGGTCGAATATGACGCTGCCACATTGGAAATGTTGGAAGTCAAAGGTCGAAACTTCAATAAAGCTTTAAAACCACCACAAAACTAAATAATAAGAAACGCTGCCATGAAAATACTTGTTGTCGAAGATGATCCTCGTCTAGGCGAGCAAATTATCGAAACGTTGGAAAATAACGGTTGGGTACCTGAGCTATCACAAGATGGCATTGACGCGCTCTACCGAGCGACATCCG
>NZ_JAWOWF010000678.1:0-560 GCF_033340295.1 Vibrio sp. 1401 | reverse complement strand
ATCCACACCGTCTGCTGCGAGAAGTCGACAGAGTGATGATGGATGATGGCTGTTTGATCATTACGGGGTTTAACCCAATTAGCTTTACTGGTTTGGCGAGTTTGTTCCCATGGCGTAAAAATAACTTGCCGTGGAGTGGACGAATGTTTACTTCGAGCCGAATCAATGACTGGTTGGGGTTACTCAACTACCAAGTAATTCATTGTGATCGTTATGCGCTGTTTCCTATGACACGTTATCGCACCATGTGGACTTGGTTAGAAAACAGCTTGGGGGATTGGGCTTCTCCGGCGGGGAGCTTGTACTATATCGTCGCTCGTAAACGAACGTACCCTCTCAAGCCAATCAAACCACATTGGCGTCTAAAGAAAAAACTGACGCCGCTTGGCGTGATGAACCGAGAGGGATTTGGTGTGAAGAGAGTGTCGAGCCAGCGCTACTAGCGTATTAAGATGGCTGGTAGCCTGTATCTTCTTCTGTTGGGTTTTCTGCTGCTGTGCGGGCGAGTTCATCACAGATTTCGTTTTCTCTGTGTCCAGCATGGCCTTTAACCCAATGCC
>NZ_JAWOWF010000677.1:0-561 GCF_033340295.1 Vibrio sp. 1401 | reverse complement strand
GTACTGACCGCCGGATAAACACCTTTCCAATCTACTTTCATGAACTTCCTTTCCTTTATGTATATTGTATGCAATTTATAAAGACGAGCGAAAATGCTCAAATTTGGCTTTCAACGCCATGTTTTAACAACACCGCTTTTACTGCGGCTAAATCAGCCAAGGCACTGCCAACCGATTTATATAAGGTAATCACCTCGTCACTTTGACGCCCTTGCACTTGCTGAGCGCAAAGCTCAGGCAACTCCCCATAAATGTCTTCAGGTGTGAATACCCCCTCTTGAATTGGGATCAGCAGATCTCCCGCTTCCGCCAACACATTAATGCGACTGTCGACATACACATTCGCTCTTTGCACCGAGACAGAATCGCATTCACGCTTGTCTAAGTCGTGATTACCGACCAGATCAATGTGTGTTCCCGGCTGCACATCAAAGCCATTAAATAAAGGCTGAGCAGACGCAGTAATGCAACTGATGATGTCGACTTGATCAATCACTTGCTCAACGTTTTCGACCACAGACACAGAGAACTGGCGCGCTTCTGGCAGTGATTGATATTCAG
>NZ_JAWOWF010000676.1:0-561 GCF_033340295.1 Vibrio sp. 1401 | reverse complement strand
AGCAAACCGAACACACACGCCGGAATCGTCGCGATCACGATCATCCATGCCAGTTTTGCTTCTTTACTGCGGTCACCTTTGAAGATCGAAGCAAACAATGCTCGGAATAAAGTGATCACTTCGTGGCGGAAATAAATCACAACCGCCATCAATGTACCGACGTGTACTGCCACATCAAACGCTAGACCTTGGTCGGCCCAGCCGAAAATGGCAGAGGGTAAGATCAAGTGCGCAGAGCTGGAAATGGGCAAAAACTCTGTCAGCCCCTGAATCAGAGCCAAAATAAAGGCTTCAAAATAACTCATGTAAACAACTCAAATTTAAAGTGAAAAAGAAACTGGTTTGAGTGAATCAACTGGCTGCATAGCATGCCAAATGTCGGCTACAGTGCGTCCATCGCCGGGGATCACTAAATGAGGTTCGAGATCATACAAGGGCTTTGTGACAAAAGGATATTTGTAGATATCACTGCGAGGTAGCTCCGGTTTTTGTGCCGAGATGCACTCACCGAAGAGCACTATATCGAGATCCAGTGTTCGATCCTGATACTTTTGCGCATTT
>NZ_JAWOWF010000675.1:0-561 GCF_033340295.1 Vibrio sp. 1401 | reverse complement strand
GCAACGAATTGGGACGGGGGCGGTTGTTCTGGAAAGCACACAAGAACATCGTTTAGACATGGAGCTGCATTTTTTTCGCCCCATCAAAAGCCACGGAAAGGTGACGCTCATCGTGACGCCGTCACAAGATGGTTGTACCGTAGAATGGCAAATGCAGTCTCGTGTTCCTTGGTATCTGTTTTTTCTGAAAACGATGTTCAAATCCATGGTTGAAATGGATTACGATCGTGGACTCAAGATGCTAAAAAGCCAGTTAGAAACTGGGCAAATATTGTCGCAGTTGAGCGAAATCGGCACTCGTCATCAAGATTTGATTCATTACGTTGGTTTGCAAGGTTCAGGGACAATTCCTGAGCTTGGTCCAATCATGAAAAAGCAAACTCAAAGACTGTACGAACTGATGCAGAAAGAAAGTCTGCCCGTCAGCGGCGAACTGTTCTGCTATTACCTTTCAATGGATATGAAGCTCGGTCATTTTGAATTTGTAACCTGCTTGCCCGTGAGTGAAATGGTAGAGGTACCAAATGGTTTTGTGTTTGGCACGATTCCAGCGTGTGAAAT
>NZ_JAWOWF010000674.1:0-562 GCF_033340295.1 Vibrio sp. 1401 | reverse complement strand
TGCCTGCTTCAAGTCGAGGGGCGTTTTGATATTTTCTTGGAAGAACTTGGTGTATTTTTTTCTTAATACGCCTTCGCTAACCGTAGCAAACTTGTGGCCTTTATGGGACGTAGATGGCTCTTTGACTTCGCCTCTTTTGCTGATTACTCGGTCATCTTTTTGCGCGGCAATGGCACGAAACTGTTCCAAATCGGGTACTGGGCTTTGACTGATTTTTTGCGTTGTATTCACCATAACTCCCTCCTACACACGCAGTGGTTGAACATGACTTTGTTCATGATTTGAAGTGGCTGAAAGATCTTGATCCAACATGGCAAAACGCGCTTGCCAAAGTTCGGTCTGTTCGATGATTTCGTGGAACCAAACTGTCAGATTGGCTGAGTTAAGATGCTCGGTAGGTTGGCGACCCGCTAAGACAAGTTGTCGACCATTCGGGGCGAGCGATAACGCCAAGTTGCCACTGCCTACTCTTTGGTAATTTGCGCGGGCTAATAGCTCTAAGCCTCTTACGCGCAACTCTCCCGATTTTTCTAAGCCACCAAACGTAACAGAGAGCATTAAG
>NZ_JAWOWF010000673.1:0-562 GCF_033340295.1 Vibrio sp. 1401 | reverse complement strand
GAGTTGATGTTCTCTTGAGACTGAATAACGGCTTTAGTGTAAACAAGGTTGTTGGCTGTCATTAGCGCTTCTCTTGCACCATACAAAACGGCAATTCGTGCGTCTTTTTGTATTCCGAGGAACTTGGGTAGGGCAACAACGCCAACAACACCAAGAATGATGATGCACATTATTAACTCGATAAGGGTAAATCCTCGTGAACCACGCACAACCAGCCTCCAGCTTTGTCATTTTATAGGCTGCTATTCTGGAATAAAAATGGGGTTATATCGGTATTAAAAAAGAATGAGAAGGTGTGACTGCTATTGCAAATCTCATATATAAAACAAGTTGCCTATTTGTTCATTAGAGATTGAAGCGGTTTCTCAATTGGGATTTTAAAGAGAGGAGGAAAAAAGATGAATAAAGATGTGCTCGGGAGGAAAAATCTCCCGAGCCGGAGTACTTAAGAGGCGTCCGTTACCGTTTGGCCACTGCGTTTAAATACAAATCTCCAGATGAACAGGACTACTGCGATATAAGCTAAGCCGGCACCAAGTGCTTGCCACTCCATACCATTATA
>NZ_JAWOWF010000672.1:0-562 GCF_033340295.1 Vibrio sp. 1401 | reverse complement strand
TGGCGTAGTGGTCTACTTGCAATCTTGCTTGTGGGCGGTTTTGGCTATGGTCTGTATTTATTAAGTAACGATCCAGAACCGAAACCACCCGTGGTTCAACAACCTACCACGACCGTCAGTAAGCCAAAGCCGAAAAAGGATTTGCCACCACCACCTGAAGAGAAGTGGGAATACGTCGAATCTTTACCCAAGCGAGAAGTGGAAGTCGTCGCCAAAGAAATCGAAGTATCTAAAATCCCATACGTAATGCAGTGTGGCGCTTACAAAACCCAAGCACAGGCCGAAGAGCGAAAGCTGGCTATTGCTTTCCAAGGTCTTTCGAGCAAAATTCGTAAGAAAGAAGGCAGTTCATGGTATCGCGTGGTGCTAGGTCCGTATAAGTTCAAACGTGATGCAGAACGTGACCGTCATAAACTGCAACGCGCGAAAATCGAGCCATGTGCGATTTGGAAAGAAAATCTTTAAACTCAGGCCCTAGGAGCTAAGATCCTAGGGCCTTTCTTTTTGCCCCCTTGAATCCCTATTTCCCCTCCCCCATATACTGAATTAAATCCAAAGAGAA
>NZ_JAWOWF010000671.1:0-563 GCF_033340295.1 Vibrio sp. 1401 | reverse complement strand
GAGCTAACGTAAACTCATCCGGTTTTCTCGCATGAGTCGCGTGCGATTTGATGATGGCAAGCGGGGTAAGATTTTGGTGGCGCGCCGTTTCTTCATCCATCAAAATCAACGCGGCTGCACCATCGGAAATGGCACTGGAGTTCGCCGCAGTCACTGAGCCTTTTTTATCGAAAGCGGGTTTGAGCTGAGGAATTTTTTCTAGATCGATGGAGCGAGGATGCTCATCATAATCGAGATGGGTTGTGGCAGTTTTTGTCCGGATGTCAATAGGCGCAAGTTCATCATCAAACAAACCGCGCTCTTGCGCTTCTAACGCACGTTTTGCAGACATGGTTGCCCACTCATCCATTTTCTCACGGCTAAATTTGAGCCTATCTGCAATTTTCTGAGCGTAAACGCCCATCAAGTGCCCTTCGTAGGCATCCTGCAATCCATCGAGAAACATGTGATCGTAAGTGGAGTGATGCCCTAATCGCATGCCATTGCGCGCCTCTTTCAACAAATAGGGCGCATTCGTCATGCTTTCCATACCTCCAGCAACAGCCGTTCGAATGGTGCCAGCT
>NZ_JAWOWF010000670.1:0-563 GCF_033340295.1 Vibrio sp. 1401 | reverse complement strand
TGATTGCCAGCTAGGCCCAGCGAGCGCTACGCAGGCAATCGCCCAAGCCAAGCCCCAAATCGTAAAATAGGGTTTGGACTGGGTGGTTTGCCCAAGCATTTTGGCGAGGTGCGGGGCAATCAGCGCGGATTTTTTCGCTCTAAATTTTTGATTAATCAGGAGTACGAAGGGGATTGCTATCAGTCCCAGTAACCAATATGGGTTAAGGAAAGTAAACTCAGCCATGTTTTCTCCTTAGCAGGAACAACAACATAGAAAGCACTAAAGTTGCACTCAATGGATATGGGAACCATTCGGACTGAGGCCGCCAAGTATGGGTATCGCTTGATACAGGTTCCAGTTTGTTGATTGTGTCGTAGATCTTTTCAAGTTGTTCGGCATCTCGCGCACGGAAGTACTGCCCGCCAGTCATTTCTGCAATCTTCGTGAGCGTTTGTTCATCAAGGTCGGCTGCGGTGTCGACCTTACGAGTCATAAAAAAGTCTTTCACCATCATTTCGCCAGCACCTACGCCGACGGTATAAATAGTGGCATTGTATTTCTTCGCAATCTCAGCCGCTTCG
>NZ_JAWOWF010000669.1:0-563 GCF_033340295.1 Vibrio sp. 1401 | reverse complement strand
TACAGGTTGTCATAAATCTCCAGTTCACCCCCGTTTACGATCCCCATATCTGTACCATTTTTAAAACAGTGATAGAGGAACACAGCATGGATAGCTTCACGAACGTAGTTATTACCGCGGAAGGAGAAAGACACGTTCGACACGCCACCGGAAATCATCGCGTGTGGCAAATCGCGCTTGATGTCCGCTACAGCTTCAATGAAATCAACAGCATAGTTGTTGTGCTCATCAATACCCGTTGCGACGGCAAAAATGTTCGGGTCAAAAATAATGTCTTCTGGCGGGAAGCCAACTTCGTCTACCAAAATACGATAAGCATTTGTACAGATTTCTAGCTTGCGCGCGCGCGTTTCTGCCTGACCAACCTCATCGAATGCCATGACGATCACAGCTGCGCCATAACGACGGATCAGTTTAGCTTGCTCAACAAATTTCTCTTTGCCTTCCTTCAAAGAGATAGAGTTCACAATACCTTTACCTTGAATGCATTTCAGACCCGCTTCAATCACTTCCCATTTGGAAGAGTCGACCATGATTGGCACTTTGGAGATTTCTGGTTCTGA
>NZ_JAWOWF010000668.1:0-563 GCF_033340295.1 Vibrio sp. 1401 | reverse complement strand
CTTGTGCGCCTAAACGGCTCTTCCACATGCCCGCCATGGCTGTCGCCATTTTTACATCCATCGAGAAAGTCGGGACGGTAAACGTCAACTTAAGTGGGTTACTTTGGTTGTAGCCTGCCTCTGCTAACAAACGCTTTGCTTCGTCAATTCGTTGGATTTGGTCCCACTTTGAATATTCCGGTGTGTGCGATTGAAACCCATCGGTTTGCGGTGGTACTAGCGTGAACATCGGAATGCCACCATTTCTTAAAATCGAATCAGTCAGTAGATTGCGATCAATGGCATAGGAGAGGGCTTGGCGAACTCGACGATCTTTGGTCGGTCCTTCTTGCGTATTTAGGTAGTAAAAAGTCGAACCTAGCGAAGCACTTGTATCAGCCACATCTTGAGGCAGTTTGCTTATTAGTTTCCTTTTTTGTGCGGCAGGAATCGACATGACCTGATCAATTTCGCCTGCTAGGTAGCGATTTAGCACGACATTAGCATCACCGATCGGCAGCCAAGTGATTTTATCTAGGACGACGTTGTTTGCATCCCAATAGTGCGGGTTTTTCTTCATTACC
>NZ_JAWOWF010000667.1:0-564 GCF_033340295.1 Vibrio sp. 1401 | reverse complement strand
GAAGCAAATCGCGTGCGTCTTTGGTTTCAAAATACACCGAACCACCCAACCCATTTTGCGTCACTGAGTTGTTACCCACTTGGATATCTGCCGACTTTAGAATATCGGGGTTCAGCGTCAAGTTACCGATGTGGTGGAACATACTCGCGTGTTGTGACGCGCCATCCAGACGGATATCCAAGTCAGTCTCACCCAAGCCGCGAATCGTGATGCGCTGGTTGACTGAGTGAGTGCCACCCACATCAACGCCCGGGATATCACGCAGTAGATCCGACATATGATCGGCCTGCTTTAATGACATATCGTCTGCGAACATCGATTCGGTATTGCTGGAAACTTTCGTTCCCCATACCACGACTTCTTCGAAATGAGAGTCAGATTCTTGAGCTAAAACGGGATTTGCCAAGGCCATTCCCACTGCAAGGCAAAGGCTTGAAAGCTTGATTGATGAGCAAGCTGGGCTTTCCATAAGTACATTCCTAAATATTAATGATAATAATTCTCAGATATAATAAGCAGGTGTTTTATAAATACAAAGGCGATTCAGTTATGCGAAATCGCACA
>NZ_JAWOWF010000666.1:0-564 GCF_033340295.1 Vibrio sp. 1401 | reverse complement strand
TTATTTGACGGCAGTACCTACTCAGTGGTGCGTCTCACCGCGTTAGATTCTGATTACCAGATCGTACGCTCTTACCCAGTAAAACCAAGCACCGTTCCGCAATGGTTTATCGACATGAATCTGTTCAAAGCGATTCACGATAAACGCGTGGTCACCAGTGGTTGTATGCAACTGGCCGAAGTCGAAATCATCTGCCTCCCAGGCGCTGCGTATGAACAGCTATGGCAAGGTTTTATCCGTTTGCTATCTGCGTTTAGCGTCATCTTCCTAGCGGGATTGATTGCGATTTCTTACATTCTGCGTCGTTCTCTAAAACCACTGGCTGCTATCGTGAAGAAAATGCACGACATCGCAAACAACCAGTTTGGTGAGCCACTCACTCGCCCTAAAACCAAAGACCTGATTGCGGTCGTGGATGGCATCAATATGATGTCGGCACAGATTGAGTTGTCATTTAAAGAACAGGCCAAAGAAGCACAACGTCTACGTGCTCAAGCATACCTAGATCCTATCTCCAAACTAGGTAACCGCTCGTTCTACATCAACCAAGTTGACCAATGGTTG
>NZ_JAWOWF010000665.1:0-564 GCF_033340295.1 Vibrio sp. 1401 | reverse complement strand
GGCCAAGCTCTCACCATTACTTAAACGATACTGGCTGTACAACGCCGATTTTGGCAAACGCAACCACGGTTCTTTTGACGTGTACGCGCATGCTTTAATTGGCTGCTTTTGAGCAATACTAATCACGCCAGCTCCGCTGCCTAACGCTTTAAACGCGCTGACTTGGTTGCTGACCCAGCTGCCATCTACCAACCATTGTTTAAAACTGTCTGTCATGCTGGCTTCTTGCAGCAATAACAATTGCTTATCTGCCGAGAACAACTCCAGCTCAGATTGCCAGTTAGCGCGATTTTGCTTGTAGATGTTCCAAACTAAAAGGTTGAGTTCACCGTTATCGTCCAGAGCTTTTGCTCCGCTAAACTCTATACATCGAATATCTTCGGTAATTTCAGAACCAGTTTGTGTGATGATCTGTGGGTGTTCTGGCACGGTAAAGATGACTTGAAAACTCACTACCGCAGCCATGATTAGAAAGGCTAAAGAGAGAACAAAACGCTTAAACATGAGAGCGTACCTGAATGCATGAAATAAAAAAGGAGCCTTATTGGGCTCCCTTTTAGCTTA
>NZ_JAWOWF010000664.1:0-564 GCF_033340295.1 Vibrio sp. 1401 | reverse complement strand
TTAAGTATTTTGTTTGGGCGTCGACAACTTGGGTTAAGTTTGGTGAGCAAACGCAAAGGTGAGGCAAACTTTTACGATATTCAAAAGCATAGCATCCAAACACGCTCAGGATTTGCGATAGATAACATCTTAGAAGCGTTGAGCTCACTGGCTCGTGAGAATACTAAAAAACCAATGGATGAGCTTTTACTGCAAGCATTACTGCAATACGCGAAGACGATGTTGGATGCACCAGTCGAGCAGCGGTCACATAGCCGTGTGCAAGATCTCTATCAAGGGATTTGTATCTACATTCAAGAGAACTTCCATCGCCCAATCACACGTGACAGCATTGCGTCGAGATTCAGTATTTCCTCGAACCATTTGTCGCGCTTGTTCCGTCAGCAGGGGCACATGACCTTGGCAGACTACATTACTTGGGTACGAGTGGATCGTGCGAAGTTTATGCTCAAGAAATACAACTTCAAACTCAATGACGTGTCAGTGCGCTGTGGATTTAAAGACGTGAACTATTTCTGTCGAGTATTTAAGAACCGTACAGGCAGAACGCCGACGGAATATCGT
>NZ_JAWOWF010000663.1:0-564 GCF_033340295.1 Vibrio sp. 1401 | reverse complement strand
GTTTGCGTTCTACCCCACCAGCATACCCAGTCAGTTTGCCACTTTTACCAATAACGCGATGACAAGGCACCACAATGGAAATAGGGTTCTTGCCATTTGCTAATCCAACCGCACGCACGGCTTTCGGGTTGCCAATCGCGTTGGCAAGATCTTGATAGCTCCACGTCTCGCCGTATGGAATGGTCGTTAACGCATGCCACACTTGATTTTGAAAATCGGTACCTGTCGCTGCCAAAGGCAAATCAAATTCGTTGCGCAGACCCGAAAAGTATTCGTCCAACTGGGTGACGGCTTGGCGCAAAATCGGATGCTGATCATCTCTTCGCCCCAATTCACTTGGCTTGGTCGTACAAGTCTCAAACCAAATGCCAAGTAAGCCCTCAGCGTTAGATTGGATAGTGACCGCCCCTAGTGGGCTCGGCATCTCGGTATAAACTGTGTTCATGATTGATTCCATAAGTGAAACGTCGCGTAGCTTCCCCAAGGGGCCGCGGTGTGCGTATTGAGTGATGGGTAGCGCTGCATCGCTTTTTTCACCACTAAGTCTTTATCTAAAAAGCAATC
>NZ_JAWOWF010000662.1:0-565 GCF_033340295.1 Vibrio sp. 1401 | reverse complement strand
CTTCAGGCCGCAAATGGCAGCCATGAACAGGATGATCGTACCAGTCTTCAACAAGAAGTGAGTGCACTACAAGATGCATTGGATCGTGTGGCAATTACGACGACATTCGCGGATAAAAACCTCTTCAATGGCTCTTATGGTTCTCAGAGTTTTCATATTGGCGCCAATGCGAACTCTATATCATTGACGCTCAGAAACATGCGTACGCACATACCTGAAATGGGCGGGCAACATTATCTGGGTGACAGTTTAGACAAAGACTGGCGGGTAACGAGAGATAACCAACAGTTCGCGTTTGAATATCAAGACAATGAAGGCCAAACACAATCTAAAGCATTAACACTCAAAGTAGGCGATAACCTTGAAGAAGTGGCAACCTACATTAATGCCCAGCAATCGGTAGTCGATGCTTCTGTAACGCAAGATCATCAACTGCAGTTTTTTACCTCGACACTGAATGCGCCAGAAGGCGTCACATGGAAAGGCAATTTTGCCGATGAGATGGATATAGGTTCCGGTGAGTTGGTGACCGTTGATGATCTCGATATGTCGACAGTAGGAGGCG
>NZ_JAWOWF010000661.1:0-567 GCF_033340295.1 Vibrio sp. 1401 | reverse complement strand
GTCGACACGGTATTCGCCACGCTAGATCCCGACACAGAGCCCATTAAACCCGAGCCAAGCACGGCAATGAAACCCGGCCCTCCGATGATTTTTCCTGCGGCTGCACGAGCGACATTGATGATGTAATCCCCAACGCCAGAGCGTACTAAAAACGCACCAAAGAGGATGAACATAAAAACGAATGTCCAACTGATGCGAGAAATAGAACCGAACATGCCTTCAGAAGAGTAGAAACTGCGATAAAGCAGCGTTTCCATGCTCAACCCCGGAAAATGAAAAATACCCGTCGCCCATTTTCCCCACAGAACAACGTAGCTCAAACAGATCACAATCAACACAGGAATAAACCACCCCATGGTGCGGCGAATCAGTTCGATGACGATCAATATCGCCATAATGGCAAAGACCCAGTCGCTAGTGACAAACTTAACACCACGCTCATACAACGCATCTTCGGCATATGGAATGTAAAGCAAACAGGCGATAGCCCCTGCTGCGATGAGCACATCGACCGCAAGAGCCATTTTGCTCTGCTTCAAAGAGATATCTGCCCGACGCCATTGCGAT
>NZ_JAWOWF010000660.1:0-567 GCF_033340295.1 Vibrio sp. 1401 | reverse complement strand
AATCACATCCGCACCAGTCACACTGGCCGCCGTAATTTTGTTTACGAAGTCTTTAACTTGGACATCGTTCGCCCAGTTCGTCGTGGTGTTTTCAATTTGAATCGTATACGTCAGCGTATCGCCAGACTCATACTGAGTTTTATCGACGATTTTTGTCACATTCAAATCGGCGGCAGCTGCAACATACGTCGCTTGCGCGGCTTGTTTACTCGTCGCGTCACTGACTTCGACCACATTTGTGATATCACCAACCAGATCGGCTTTGACCACGCCTTCTACATGCAGCTTGACGCTATGAGCAGGGTGAATGTTGTAACGAACTTGATAACCGTTATCGCCCGTTACTTCTGAGCCCGACACAGCTTGAGTTAAGCTCGGATCCGTTCCATCTACGCTAACGCTGACATCCGACCAACCCTCAAAGGCACGAACAGGCAAGGCAGAACCCGCTTTTTCAGTACGAATGGTTTTCCACAAATCCGCAATCAATACGTCAGTTGCATAGCCGCTGCCAGTGTTTTTCACCTCGATGTCGTAACCAATAATGTCGCCCGGATGGTAGATAGC
>NZ_JAWOWF010000659.1:0-568 GCF_033340295.1 Vibrio sp. 1401 | reverse complement strand
AGTCGCCGTCGCGATTGAAAACAATAATAAGCAGGAAGATGGCTTGATCGCGCTGTATCGCTCGGATGATCTTTCTCTAATCACCACTTTCAAAACCGGTGCGCTGCCAGATATGGTTGGTTTTTCTAAAGATGGTCGTTACATTGCCACCGCAAACGAAGGCGAACCGAACTCCGATTACAGTATCGATCCCGAAGGTAGCGTGACGTTGGTCGATTTGAGCAAAGGTATTAACAATGCTGACGTTACGCAAATTGGCTTTGGCGAGTTTGATGGAGTGCGCTCAGATGAATTGCCAAAAGCGGTGCGTATTTCCAGCCCTAATGCCTCAATTGCTCAAGACCTTGAACCGGAATATCTGACGTTTGCCGACAACGGGAAAATTTATGTCGCCTTGCAGGAAAATAACGCAATGGCGATTATTGATCCACAAAGCCAATCGGTAGAAAAAATTGTCGCTTTAGGGGAAAAGTCTTGGTCAAATTCAAAGCTGGACGCCTCAAATAAAGATAAGATCATCGGCAATTTGAAAAGCTATCCGCAGCTGGTTGGCTTGTACATGCCCGAC
>NZ_JAWOWF010000658.1:0-568 GCF_033340295.1 Vibrio sp. 1401 | reverse complement strand
AAGCCGTTGTTCATCAACGGCTTTCTTTTCACTTTCATTGCTTTAATACAACCGATTGATGAGAAAAGCTAAAAAGCGATACCTATCACGGCTTCCAACATTTTTAACTCTTCATGAGTCAAAAAATCTGTCGATTGCCTGCTGAGCACACTGCTATTGAATTCAACTATTGCTACATTCTGTTGCTCGTCTTTTTCATGTTTTGGTTGCTCCGGGGAAAAGTTGGTATTTTGCGTAACCATATTTGCTCCTACCCTATGCTTTATTTAGAGAAGCACTAAGCCATTTACTTCCGCTGCTTATGCGAATTTTTTTATCATGTCAGAGAGTTCATTCGTACAGTTTTGCACTCTGCTGTTCATCTGGTTGGTTTCTGTCATCAGATCATACGACTCGCTGTATTTCAAATTGAGCGATTGGATGTTCTCATTGATTTCATCCGTGACGTAGACCTGCTCTTCGATGGCGACGGCTATCTGTTGATTTCTTTCTACAACATCTTGGATCAACGACTCTAGTTGCTGAATGCTCTCAAGCGCCGTTCCAAGCAAAGTGACCGTCCCTGTAG
>NZ_JAWOWF010000657.1:0-569 GCF_033340295.1 Vibrio sp. 1401 | reverse complement strand
CGGCTCACCTTCCTGCTCATCGTAGGAGTGTATAAAGGCATTGTTCATCACCTCAACTACGCACAATTCGAGGTGTTGGACATCACTTACCAATACCTGATGTTGAAAGAGAAACTCGGCAAGCTGCTTACTCGCCTCACGGGAAGATTTCAGTGAGCTAAGAAACGTTTTTTTAAACTCGTAATCAATCATCCTCACCCTCACATGTCGACGTGTTTGGACCAGACCATTGAAGTTGTAAAAGCGTCAAATCGTCGTCTAGATCTTCCTTCACTTGCCAACGTTTAATACTTTCGACGACAGAAGAAACCTGTGCTTCAAACGGAAGTCCAGAAACGCTCTGTACGTTCGCGATTAAACGATTTACAGAGAAAAGCTCATTGTCGTACCGCGCTTCAACCACACCATCAGAAAAACACCAAATCGAGTCGTTTGCTTCTAACGTAATTTCCCCGCCCTTGTATTGCATTGGTGCTAACGCGCCTACTATAAAATTCTCATCACCAACCATATCAATGGTTGCTTCTGATTGATGTCGCCATAAGAACTTAGGGTGGCCGGCGGTACAA
>NZ_JAWOWF010000656.1:0-569 GCF_033340295.1 Vibrio sp. 1401 | reverse complement strand
TTGGTAGAACAATTTGTGGAAATCGACACTGATAGAGTGAGCGCGCTCAACGCCTTTCAGGCGAGACTTATGACTGCTAAGGATCAGCGCACCACCGTAAGCACCATCCACATGCATCCACATGTCGTGCTTGACTGCCATGTCGGCGATGAAGTCTAGGTCATCAATTGCGCCGTGATCCGTAGTACCCGCAGTACCAACAATCGCAAATGGAATTAGCCCTTCAGCTTTCGCTTGCGCAATCACTTCATCTAGCTTCGTGATATCCATGGTGCCATCAGCGTTTGCATCCACAGTCATCACCGCTTTCTCACCAAGCCCCATCCAAGATGCAGACTTTTGAACTGTGAAGTGTGATTTCTTAGAACATACGATGCGAAGTTTGTCAGCGTAGTCAGGCAGACCTAACTTCTGGATTGAGTGACCACTTAGCTTATCTGCGATCCAATCACGTGCCAGCATCAAACCCATTTGGTTACTTTGCGTGCCACCGCTCGTGAAAATACCATCGGCTTTTTCGCTTAGGTCGTACTTGTCGCACAGCCAGTTCACCACTTTTTGCTCAACGT
>NZ_JAWOWF010000655.1:0-570 GCF_033340295.1 Vibrio sp. 1401 | reverse complement strand
TTAAAGCGTGTTCACGGCGCTGCTACCGCACTGCAAAGTGATGATATAGATACCCGCTTAGAAGTGCGTTTTGATATTAAACAAACACTTGCTAACAAAGCCGCGGATTTGGTCGCACCGAATGAGACGGTGCTGATTGAAGGGGGCAGTGCAAATGCGCTGTTGGCTCGCACGTTAGCCGAGCGCGGCGATGTGACCATCATTACGCCATCGGCCTATATTGCGCATCTTATCCGCAATACATCGGCCAATATCATCTTGTTGGGTGGCGTGTATCAGCACCAAGGCGAAAGCCTCGTTGGCCCGCTCACCAAACTCTGTATTGAGAACATTCATTTCAGCACGGCTTTCTTAGGTATTGACGGATTTCACCAAGACACAGGTTTTACTAGCCGAGACATGATGCGTGCTGACATTGCAGAGGCCATTCTGGCAAAGAAAAGACGCAATATCGTCCTGACGGATTACAGCAAGTTTGGTCAGATTTATCCTTCGTCGATTGGCAAGACAAACGAAATCTCAGTGTTGTTAACTGACAAAGCCGCTCCGAAAAGCGACCTCGAACAGTTG
>NZ_JAWOWF010000654.1:0-570 GCF_033340295.1 Vibrio sp. 1401 | reverse complement strand
CAAACCGGTAACGCAAAAGGTGTTGCTGAAGCGTTGGAACAAGAAGCAAAGGCAGAAGGAATTGCAGTAGAGTTGTTTGATGCAAGCGACTACAAAGGCAAAAACTTAGCCAAAGAAACGCACGTCATCATTGTTGCTTCTACCAACGGTGAAGGTGAAGCGCCAGACAATGCCATTGAGTTGCACGAGTTCTTACAATCTTAGAAAGCACCTAAGCTATCAAACCTTCAATATGGTGTGATTGCATTGGGTGATTCTAGTTATGAGTTCTTCTGCCAAACTGGTAAAGACTTTGACACTTACTTAGCAAAACTGGGCGCGACGTCTTTTATTGAGCGTATTGACTGCGATGTTGATTACGAAGCGGCAGCGGAAGAATGGCGCAAGAATGCGCTAGGTAAAGTTAAAGAGACACTATCTTCTGGCAATGAAGCGGAAATTGTTCAACTTCCTGTAGGACAAGCGGCAGCTTCACATTCTCAGTACAACAAACAAAATCCATACACAGCGACGTTACTCACCAGCCAAAAGATCACGGGTCGAGACTCGGGTAAAGATGTTCGCCATATT
>NZ_JAWOWF010000653.1:0-570 GCF_033340295.1 Vibrio sp. 1401 | reverse complement strand
AGAGGTTTGGAATACAGAAAAAGCCGCACTTTCTGGTACTCAGCATATTAAATCTGAACTAGAGCAAGCTCGCATGGACATGGAGTTTGCGCGTCGTGCTGGTGATCTAAACCGAATGTCTGAGCTTCAATACGGTCGTATTCCGGAATTAGAGAAGCAACTAGATTTGGCGACTCAGGCTGAAATGCAAGAAATGACGCTGCTTCGTAACAAAGTAACAGATAACGAAATCGCAGAAGTGCTTTCTAAACAAACGGGCATTCCAGTATCTAAGATGTTAGAAGCGGAGAAAGAGAAACTACTTCGCATGGAAGATGTGCTTCACAATCGTGTTGTAGGGCAAAGCGAAGCAGTTGCAGTGGTATCGAACGCGATTCGTCGTAGCCGAGCTGGGCTTTCTGATCCAAACCGACCAATTGGTTCCTTCTTATTCTTAGGCCCAACTGGTGTCGGTAAAACGGAATTGTGTAAGACACTCGCGAGCTTCATGTTCGACAGCGAAGATGCAATGGTACGTATCGACATGTCGGAGTTCATGGAGAAACACTCAGTCGCAAGATTAGTGGGTGC
>NZ_JAWOWF010000652.1:0-570 GCF_033340295.1 Vibrio sp. 1401 | reverse complement strand
TGCTGCCTTTCGCCATTTCTCGATCCACTCCCCAGTGGCGTGAATCGTCTTGCTTGGCAATGTAATCGCCCACGCTTACATGGCGCTTAATATCCAAGGCGCGTTTGCGAAAAGCATCGAGCGAAACTGGCGTTCCGTCCGCCTTAACCATTAGCCCAGCGCGTTCGCAGCACTGCTCCCAGCGCTCCAAAAGCAGATCATCAAAAATGGCCTCGGAGTCCATTTTCAATAAGGCGGAAAGCCTTGCTGCATGGCGCTTTGCCTTGAATTTCGCTTTCAAATACGCCTCGACCTTTTCACGGTCAATACGCTTATCAACACACCACAATTCATGCGTATGGGGGTGCCATCCATTATCCTCGCTCCATGTCACTTCCAATGACCTGATAAGCGAATCGAAACCGAACACCTCCTTAAAGCTGTTCCATGCCTTGCCTGTACGCAGCCTCTTCAATGCCTTGGCTTGCTTATCAAGAACATCGGCAAGCCGATCTCCTATCGAGTGGCTGAACGTAAAGGTGATCATGTTGACCGTCTTATTCGGTAACGAATACCAATAGTCAACGCCCT
>NZ_JAWOWF010000651.1:0-571 GCF_033340295.1 Vibrio sp. 1401 | reverse complement strand
AATTCTTGATAGCTTTTCCAATCGATATTATTGGTTGCGTTACCAATACGAAAGACTGAATACAGCAGTAAGTTCACTTGGCCTGAGCGTCCGCCGATAATTAGGTCCGTTCCGGAAATGGTGTTCGCAAAGCTGTCTTTTGCTTGAGTGCGGATACGTTCTACGCCAAGCAGCAAGATTACCGATATTGCTACCGTCATGATCGTCAACATCGCTGTCGCTTTGCGGTTCATCAAGCTTTTCCAAGCGAGTTTGATTACAGCACTCACGCTAGCACCTCCATGTCACTGCTTTGGTTTATTTCTGGCAGATTAATGGTGCGATCGAACAAGCTTTCCAGAGTTGGATCATGGCTAACAAAAACCAATGTAGCGTTGGCAAGATTGGCTTGTTCCATCAATAACTCAATAAACGCTTTGCGGTTGTCATGATCCAAGGCTGAAGTTGGCTCGTCAGCGATAACCAGTTCAGGTTGGCCGATCAGTGCGCGAGCAGCTGCAACGCGTTGTTGCTGGCCAATACTCAGCTCAGAGACAGGCTTATGGTGCAGTGCTTTCGGAAGGTGCAAACG
>NZ_JAWOWF010000650.1:0-571 GCF_033340295.1 Vibrio sp. 1401 | reverse complement strand
TGACGGCAGCTTGGCGCAGTACGCCAGTATTGGAGATTGGTTGACAGTTGCAGGTTTAGGTCGAACGTCAGAAGGCGGCAGTTCGCCAACAAGATTGCAAGAAGTCGATGTTCCACTCGTGTCGGATGCCACTTGTCGTCAGGCGGGTGGAAACTACACCACCGTTGGTGAAGTGGCATTCTGTGCAGGCGTGCCGCAAGGTGGGATAGATTCATGTCAGGGTGACAGCGGTGGCCCGATCGTTATTAATCGCGGCGGTGCGATTACCCAACTTGGCGTAGTTAGCTGGGGAATAGGGTGTGCACGTCCGGGTATGTACGGCGTGTACAGTGATATTGCAGCATTGCGCAGTTTTGTGGATGGCGTCATCGGCACTTCAACTCCTCCGAAAGATAACGTTTCTGTTGGTTACACTGCTAATCAAACGTTGCCAGCGTTTAATGTTGGCGAACTCAAGCAGCATGGATTTGTGATTAGTAATTCGGGAAATACTGCATTCACTGTCGAACATGTACGCATTGGCGGCTCAGGAGTGACTGATGCAGCACTGATTGCCCACGATCAGTGTTCT
>NZ_JAWOWF010000649.1:0-571 GCF_033340295.1 Vibrio sp. 1401 | reverse complement strand
CTTACCACTTCTTCCTCTCGATTGATGATCAATGAACTGCAAGCGGCAAATACTTTTGTTATCTGTCCAAGTTGGACATTAGGTGATTACAAGTGTAGCCAATATCCGCTATCCAAGTATATCGAGATGTACGTATGGTGTAATGACTCTGCTGCGAAGAAAATTGACCAAGAACGTTTGAGAAGTTTGATTACCGAAACATTCCGACTTACTTCTAAAGGCGTGGTTGGTAGACCACCTACGGGTCGCTTGCTAACCAGTTGTGAAGTGATGTAGAGAAACGCCATGGCTATTGAATAAATAGACATGGCGTTTGTTTTAATAATGATTAAATTAATGACAGGTAGAAGAAAAAGAGCCCACTTATACCAATTGGTATTGTGTAAGGGATACCATTCTCAAAAGGTGTTTTTTTGCGATAAACAGACATTAACCACATAACCAATATTTGAATCCCACCCAGTAATCCTATCGCTACTATTGCCGCTAACATATATTCATCGTTCACTCCTAAGAAAAGTGCGCCAATGAGTTTTACATCTCCGCCGCCTACAATATTTATCAACCAAAG
>NZ_JAWOWF010000648.1:0-571 GCF_033340295.1 Vibrio sp. 1401 | reverse complement strand
CGAGATGGCGGCTGCTAAATTTGGCTCTAGGAACAAATCACCAGACACCAAACTGGCAATACGAATGGTAATGACGTTGTAGTTACCAGAAGTGAGCGCATAGACGCTGGCATACGCACCGATCGCATTGGCGATCAAAATAATGAAAGTGCCAAACAGGGCAGGAGAAAGCACAGGCAAAGCCACTTTCGCCCAATATTGCGCAGTTCTTGCCCCCAACAGTGCAGCCGCCGCTTGCCAATCATCGCTCAGCGCATCAAAAGCGGGATAAAGCAGTAAAACCGCCAGTGGGATTTGGAAGTAGATGTAAATCGCCAGCAAGCCCCATTTGCCGTACAAGTCAAAATCACCGAGCAAACCATATTGTTTGAGCAACAACGTAATCGCGCCGTTTGTGCCTAAGATGATGATGAAGGCAAACGACAGAGGTACGCCTGCAAAGTTGCTGCTCATGTTGGTGAAGGCAATCACGGCGTCTCTTAGCTTACTGTCTACTCGGCGTAAGGAAGAAACCAACAGCGTCGCGATAGCGAGCCCGAAAATGCTCGACCAAACGGACAACCATAAACTG
>NZ_JAWOWF010000647.1:0-571 GCF_033340295.1 Vibrio sp. 1401 | reverse complement strand
GCTTCTAACACCATCATTAGCGGCATGTCTTCGTTGATGTATTCGAAGAATGGATGAGCGGTAGAACTGACTTGCACTTGTGAGTAGGGCGATTGCCATTGCTTCTCAAACGTAGCGATGGCGCGGCGTTCCATAAATGGCTTTTGCACTAAAATAATCGATTCGCATTGGATGCCTTTCTCTTTTAATAACTGCTCGGTGAAACGGACGTTTTCTCCACTATTGGTTGAACGTGTTTCTACTAAAATGGCATCGCTTGGTACGCCAGCTAAACGCGCGATGTCTGCAAATGTTTCGGCTTCACTTTTTTCAAACAACCCATCCGTAAAACGGCCTTCACCACCGGAGAACACAATCAATGGTGCGAGTTTTTGGTGGTAAAGCGCAGCGGCGTGCTCAGCAACTCGCACGTCGTTACTGCACATAACAAACAAGCAGTCGGCAGGCTTTAAATCCTGTTTGAGCTGCATGTAATCCCAAAGCGTTTCTATATGTTGATATAACTTCATAGTGCATCCAGCGTTGAATTGAATCGGAATTGATACCCAAGTGAAACCAGCTTGTCCGCCAA
>NZ_JAWOWF010000646.1:0-572 GCF_033340295.1 Vibrio sp. 1401 | reverse complement strand
ACCCGTAATGTTTGGATCAAGAGACTGACCAACAAGGCCGTTACGTGGTGTTTGCAATACGGAGCGAGTACCTGATGGGGAAACAAGCTCGATTGCCAAATCAGGTAGACGCGAGTGCTCTAGCGTCAGCTGCACCTGTACAGACTCAACGGTAATGTCGTCAGTAATTGCGATGTTTGACGAACCACCAGCAAGGCTTGCATCTGGCACACTGACTTCTGTTGCATTGTTTGCCCACGGTGTGATGATTTGCGCTGGCAGAACATTATTCGTCATGCGAGCGCGTTTCATCGCTTCATCCAAATCAACAGCACCAAAAGCATAGAAGGTATGGAAGTTCACGCCAGCCGCGTTTTTCTGCCAAGGTGAGATCGCTTCGTAGCTCACCAACTCACCTTTATTATTGGTAAATTCAAGTTGAACACCCGGATGCTCGGCATCGGTAACGCGTGCGGTTTCTGCCAGCAACGCACGAACATCACGGGCAGATAAAGCGTGGTTGGTTGACATGATAGCGGCGATTGCACCAGAAGTGTTCGGCGCAGCCGATGATGTGCCGTTCATGGTGCTGG
>NZ_JAWOWF010000645.1:0-572 GCF_033340295.1 Vibrio sp. 1401 | reverse complement strand
TGCCAACGGGTCATCCCCGCCGTCAAAGTAAGCCATTTCCGCTAACGGATCGGCCAAGCCATCAGAAAGCGAACCATCGCCCCAGCGACCAACCTTCAACCACAATGGCTTCGGAATTGGTGACTGAGGAACGGCTTCATACTGAGGCTCGTCTTCAAGCAAGTCAAGATCACCCATCGACAAAACCCTGTGGTAAATCTCCAGGGCATGGAAAGGCTTATCATTGAAATGATGGAAGGCCCACATGAAGTCGATATGGACTAAAGCCTCTTCCGATATGATCCGGAATTGTGGCTCTGCCATTCGACGGTTCCAGTCGTTATCCTCTGCTTGACCAGTAGCCAGCTTGTATGCCAGCTCATCAGCTCTCTTTTGCTCCATGTAGTCCATGCTGCAACAGACATGAAGCAATCGTTCTAGGAAAACAGGACTGTAAACGTCCGGCTGTATTTTGATGTATCCGCCCTCGTAAATCGTTCGACCTACGGGATGGCGGTCTTCCCATGCGTACCGGCGTTTTGCCAAGTAGCGCTGGATGCGGTTCAGCCCCGACATATAGCCATGCCTTTCAG
>NZ_JAWOWF010000644.1:0-572 GCF_033340295.1 Vibrio sp. 1401 | reverse complement strand
GAGCAGTTCGAAGACCTGATTCGCCCACTCGTGAAGAAAACTCTGATGTCTTGTCGTCGTGCACTGAAAGATGCTGACGTAGAAGCGGAGGAAGTACTTGAAGTGGTGATGGTTGGTGGCTCAACTCGTACCTTGCTTGTCCGTGAAATGGTGGGCGAATTCTTTGGTCGCACACCACTCACTAGCATCAACCCTGATGAAGTGGTGGCTATTGGTGCGGGTATCCAAGCAGATATTCTTGCTGGTAACAAGCCTGACTCTGAAATGCTGCTGCTTGACGTGATTCCATTATCATTGGGTATTGAAACCATGGGTGGGTTGGTTGAGAAAATCATTCCGCGCAACACCACGATTCCTGTTGCTCGCGCGCAAGAGTTTACCACCTTCAAAGATGGTCAAACGGCGATGAGCGTGCACGTTGTGCAAGGTGAGCGCGAGATGGTGGATGATTGTCGTTCACTTGCGCGTTTCTCACTAAAAGGTATTCCTCCTATGGCGGCAGGTGCTGCGCACATCCGAGTGACGTACCAAGTTGATGCTGACGGTTTACTATCTGTGACTGCAATGGAAAA
>NZ_JAWOWF010000643.1:0-572 GCF_033340295.1 Vibrio sp. 1401 | reverse complement strand
GAGGAATACGCGGGTATCACCCGTCACTACACGATGTAGTTTCCGAGCAGCCACACGCTTCCCTGATCGTTGGTTACGGTGAGCAACTCGCTGGCTGGCCTGGACCAATCCGTAGAGCTGCGTTCTTATCTTTGAAGTGGTGCTCTTCACATCCCCTACCAGGCTTTTGCCAACAGCAGGGTTGTCCTGGGTGTTCACAGCAGAGCGAACAGTCATATAGCTACTGTCCCCCTTATCTTGAGCCACCCGGTTGAGCTCGGCTTTAAGTGCATCATGCGCGTCACCACGCAAATCACCGGCACCGGCATTCAGAACCTGCTGGAGCATTTTGGCCGCGTCTTGTTTCGCCGCGTCAGAATTGCCACCAGCCTGGCTTTGTCCTGCCTTGCTGCCACCATCAGTATCCGACTTGCCTTGGTCGCCCTGTCCTTTCGGATCAGATTTCCCGTTAGCATCGTCTTGCTTCTGGTCTTTACCTTGCTGATCACCACCATTGGCATCAGGCCCTTGGTTTTGATCGTTACCACTTCCGCCCTGACTGTTCTGAGGTTGGTTGCCACCAGCATTCTGCT
>NZ_JAWOWF010000642.1:0-573 GCF_033340295.1 Vibrio sp. 1401 | reverse complement strand
GTTTCGGAAACTTGTGCGTCTTCATCATAAAACGCACTGCCGACGCTGTAGTGGTGAGTAGTTTCAGGCGACGTTGATTCTTGGCCGACAGAAACCGCCAATAAGCTCAGAAATAGCCCGAAAAAGCTAATAAGAAGAGCACGCACAACGTTCACCTACATCACAGTAATACGTACTTTTAACTCTGAGGGCGAGAATTTGCAATCGAAATTCTCGCCTCGTGGTTTTAGCCACTCAGTTTGATATAATTGAGGACTTAGTTCTTGCCATATGGGTAGTTTTCGAACATTTTCGCCACTTCTTCTGTGATCAAATTTTCCCTTTTCTCAGTACTCATTGATTCGGTTAACTTGCGGCTTGAAACGCCTTTCCACACAACTTGGTTCGCCTTACTATCCACCAGCTCTACCACTAACTTCCCGTATTTGCGTTCTTTATATCGTTCAGGGCTTGATGTACTCACACCAAAGCTGTTCCATCCATAACCGACGCTAAAAGAAGAACCAGACGATACCAACTCCGACTCCTCAACGATATCGTGATGAACGTATAAATCACCACCACTTGCAACTC
>NZ_JAWOWF010000641.1:0-573 GCF_033340295.1 Vibrio sp. 1401 | reverse complement strand
CCGTAGAGTTACCAGTAACGACCACACGAAACATCGGGTGCGGCTTGATGATTTCCCCGCCATTCTGAGCGATCACAAGGGGACGCCCTTCAAGGACATCGTTGAGACCAGCCAGCTCGGCAGGGTCGGCCAAATCCACCTCGTTGATGAGGAGCAGATGACCTTCACGCATAGCGACTGCCAGAGGTCCATACATGAACTTCATGACAGGTGGTTGACCAGGCTTTTCCGCGACCAGAGCGTGATGTCCAATCAGATCTGTCAGCTCCATCCGCCCGTGGGCAGTGATTTGCTGAACAGGCCAGTTGAGACGACCAGCGATCTCGGTGATACCTGAGGTTTTGCCAGACCCGGTAGGGCCGGTTACGAACAATGCGTCACCGCCAGGCTCTTTGAGATAGGCCAAGACCTCTCGCAGAAACTCTTTGCGGAAAACGTAGTTGGTATCAGTGGCAGGGATGAAAGGGTTTGAACCGTCAGCGTAGCCGATGGCCGTTACCTTCTCCGGAATGCTGGGCATACCGAAAACCTTGCTTACTGAGAATTGAGAGTATTGAGACATAGGTGCGCTCC
>NZ_JAWOWF010000640.1:0-573 GCF_033340295.1 Vibrio sp. 1401 | reverse complement strand
CGCTGTCGCTCCCACTACCGCTCCTGCGTTGGCTTATCTTGTTCAATTAAATGAACGTTTTGACGGAAACTGGGAACACGCAATCGCAGCCTACAATAGTGGCGGCGGTCGTGTATCTAGCGCTATCCGTAAGAACAAAAAATTGGGTAAACCTGTCGACTTTTTCTCTTTAGATCTGCCAAAAGAGACCAGTAGCTACGTGCCAAAACTTCTCGCTCTTGCGGACGTGGTGGCAAACCAAGAAAAGTACGGTATCGACATTCCATCTATCCCAAACAAACCAGTGCTGACGTTAGTCGATCCGAAAGAACAACTGGATCTCGCTATCGCTGCTGATTACGCGGGCATCGGGGTAAAAGAGCTGCAAAGCTACAACCCTGCCTACAACCAATGGTCCACCGCACCAGAAGGGCCTCATCAGCTTCTTATTCCTGTGGAGAAGAAGGATGCGTTCTTAACTCAAGTTGAGAGCAATCGCGGTAAAGGCATGAAAGTCGCGCGTTACAAAGTCAAATCTGGCGACTCGTTGAGTATGTTGGCGAAGAAATACGGTACGACCTCAAAAGTGATTCA
>NZ_JAWOWF010000639.1:0-573 GCF_033340295.1 Vibrio sp. 1401 | reverse complement strand
TGAAACTACCGCAACAGACACGGTAGAACAACCTTCGACCTAAGTTTCTTTCCTTAAAAATAAGAAAAAGCAGTGGTCCGTTCTTCGGACACAACAAAGGGGTTAACCAGTGGTTAACCCCTTTTTATATCAGTCAGATTTGAAATCTTACTTGGTCGGATACACTTGTTTCCAATCGTTTTTCATATCAGCGATTAACCAGCCTTTCGCTTTCGCTTCATCCAATCCTTTATCTAGCTTACCAATGCTAGAGGTGCGGTCATATTTCCACTCACGTTGGTCATCTGTGTGATGAACGTACATTGCTAAACGAGGACCAGTACCTGACGTCGTCCATTGCAGCATTTGTAGGTCACCATCTGAGTTGCCAAACGAAGCTATTGGGCGCTTACCAATGTGCTGATAAATTTGCTGCGGTTTTTCCGCTTTGTCGTTATTCACTTCAATGCCCGGTACGCGCTTAACTTGGTAACTACCATCAACATTAACGAACTCTGTAGATAGACGAGTACCAATGATACGCTCGGATGGGATGTTGTAGACATCCGTCGCCCAAGCTCGCATAAAGGCATT
>NZ_JAWOWF010000638.1:0-574 GCF_033340295.1 Vibrio sp. 1401 | reverse complement strand
TCTTGATCATGAGGAAGGCGCGCTATTAGACGCGATCACTAAAAAACTTGGCATTCCTGCTGAGAAAGTTATCTCTTTTAACGTCTTTAGACGCGGCTACGATGCTCGTAAGAAAACCAATATTCATCTTATTTACACGCTAGACATCATCGTTGAAGGCGATGAAACCGCGTTGCTAGCGAAGTTCGCAAACGATCCTCACGTTCGCCAAACACCAGACATGGAATACAAGTTTGTTGCGAAAGCACCTGAGAACCTAACAGAGCGCCCAATCGTCATCGGTTTTGGTCCATGTGGTCTGTTTGCTGGTTTGGTGTTGGCTCAAATGGGTTTCAACCCAATCATCGTTGAACGTGGTAAAGAAGTTCGTGAACGTACTAAAGATACTTTCGGTTTCTGGCGTAAACGCACGCTAAACCCAGAATCAAACGTACAGTTTGGTGAGGGCGGTGCGGGTACGTTCTCTGACGGTAAGCTGTACAGCCAAGTGAAAGATCCAAACTTCTACGGTCGCAAAGTGATCACTGAATTTGTAGAGGCTGGCGCACCAGAAGAAATTCTATACGTAAGTAAA
>NZ_JAWOWF010000637.1:0-574 GCF_033340295.1 Vibrio sp. 1401 | reverse complement strand
TGTTAGCAGGCATAAAAAAGGGCCACTTGCGTGACCCTGATTAACTGATATTTGGTTATGCTCTCAAACCAGTGAGGAGAGATTCCATCGTATCGCTTTGCTTACGCAACTGTTCGACGTTTTGCGAGGTCGTGCTGATCATATTGCACACATTATCTGCTTGAACTCGGATTTCTTCGACACTTGCGGCGATGTTATCTGCAACGACACCTTGTTCCTCAGCCGCAGTCGCAATTTGAATACTGCTGTCTGAGATGGTTTGGTTTTTATCGGCAAGCGAGCCAATCTCTTGGTTTACTTCTGCCATCAGGTTTTGACCTTCGTTGGCATTGTTTACCGTAACTTCCATGAGTTTGGTAAGGGATTGACTGTTACGCTGTAATGATTCAATCATCGCTTGAATCTCAACGGTTGCTTGTTGAGTACGGCCTGCAAGAGCACGGACTTCATCAGCAACAACCGCAAAGCCACGACCTTGTTCACCTGCACGAGCCGCTTCAATTGCAGCGTTCAAGGCGAGTAGGTTAGTTTGCTCAGAGATACCGTTGATGGTTGTCACAACTTCATCAATTTG
>NZ_JAWOWF010000636.1:0-575 GCF_033340295.1 Vibrio sp. 1401 | reverse complement strand
AAAAGAATATGGATATTGACGCGCTGCGCAGCTTTCTTGCGTTTGTTGAAACAGGCAGCTTCACTCGTGCTGCAAAACAAATTAATCGCACCCAATCCGCGTTTAGTGCTCAAATGCGAAAGCTTGAAGATGAACTCCATGTCAGCTTATTCGAAAAGGAAGGTCGCAACCTTGTACTGAGCGAAGCGGGTATGTCACTTCGTGCGCATGCAGAGCAACTCGTAAGTTTGCACAATCAAGCCGTCAAGCAAGTAAAACGCTACGAAAACAAACGCCCACTGCGTTTAGGATGTCCAGAAGACTATAACGATAGCCTGCTGCCGAAACTCATCCGCGTATTGCAGCAAACCGAACCGACCTGCTCTATCCAGGTGTACAGTGAGCCAAGCGTGACGCTCCGCGAATGGCTAGATGAAGGCAAATTAGACGCCGCCATCGTGACTCGTGCACCCGATAGCGAAGAAGGATACTGGCTCGCAAGTGATAGAGGCGTGTGGATCAGTCACCCCGATTTCACTATCGACGAATCACAGCCAATCCCTCTCGCGCTATTTCAAACCGATTGTAAATACCAC
>NZ_JAWOWF010000635.1:0-575 GCF_033340295.1 Vibrio sp. 1401 | reverse complement strand
CGCATCGAACGTAACAAGCCAGGTGACAAAGCGCTGTCACCGACACCTATGATTGCGGTGTCTGCTCATGTTTTTGCGGAAGAAGTGGAACGCTACTTGGCCGCGGGTTTTGATGGTTACTTGCCAAAACCGGTTGAGAAAGAAGCCCTTGCTACGTTGATTCAGGATGTTCTGGATGGCAAACAACTACTGCTTCCGCAAAGTGGAGAATGCTTACCTCTGAGCGAAACGAGCGACACCAATCTAACTATTGAAAATCAGGTCGAACAAGACCACCAACAACGAGAGGAACCAGAGATGGTCATCATTAATCCAAGCGTGATCCAGTCCGACATGAAGATTTTAGGCAGAGAAAAAATGCTGCATATCATCGACTTGTTCAGAAATACCAGTGCGGATGTACTTGGACAGTTGGTTGAGTCAGCAGAAAAAAATGACAGCCTAGCAGTGAAAAATCTCGCTCATAAACTAAAAGGCAGTGCGGGGAGTTTAGGTCTTACTGCGTTAATGAACACTTGCCAAAGTATCGAGATTGCTGCTGAACCGCTAGATACATACAACGCTCAGCAAGGTTT
>NZ_JAWOWF010000634.1:0-575 GCF_033340295.1 Vibrio sp. 1401 | reverse complement strand
ACAGCGATCATCACAGTATTGTCTCGTGAACTGATTGCTGAGCTTTACACCAATAACCCAGAAGTAATCTCACTAGCGATGCAGTTATTGCTGTTTGCCGCCGTTTACCAATGCACTGACGCCGTTCAAGTCATCGCAGCCGGTGCACTTCGTGGCTACAAAGACATGCGCGCGATCTTCAACCGCACATTCATCGCGTATTGGATTCTTGGCCTTCCTACTGGTTACATTCTTAGTCGTACAGATTGGATTGTTGAACCAATGGGCGCGCAAGGTTTCTGGCTTGGCTTTATCATCGGCCTGACCGCAGCTGCGTTAATGCTTGGTGTTCGCCTTCGTTGGATGCACCGTCAAGAGCCCGATGTACAACTTAACTTTTCTCTGCAGTAATTCTGCTCACCATTGGTGACGGTTTACAACAGAACGTAAAAGCCAGCATTCGCTGGCTTTTTTGATCTTAATGGCAAGTTGTTAGGTATACTTTTTGACAACGTATTAATTGAGTAACACAAGCAAACAGACAAGGAAGTTCGTGAAAATCCTATTCTTCGCATTACTCGCTTTGCTCAGCGGTT
>NZ_JAWOWF010000633.1:0-575 GCF_033340295.1 Vibrio sp. 1401 | reverse complement strand
GCTCGTCGAATACGTTAGTCTCTCAAATGGATGGCCCAATTCACGACCCGTTAGAAATGGATTCCAACTGGCCGAAGATTGAAAGCTACGTTCAAAACAACGAGCAGTATCAAGCGCTGTTTAAACGCGCTGGAAACCTGCCAATTTCTATCGACAACATCAAAGCGTCCATTGTTGAGTTTGTGAAAGGGCTTGAAACTCCAGGCGCGCCGTTTGATGCCTACTTATTGGGTTACACGCATGTTTTGAATGAGAAAGCGAAACGCGGTTGGAAAACCTTCCAGAAAGCTGGGTGCGTACAATGTCATCAAGGGAAAAATGTTGGCGGCGCGATGATTCAACGCTTCGCTTACTTTGAGCATAAACCCGTGCAGAAAGACACAGGTCGCCATTTACTCACAACGGAAGGGGATGAGGGGTATTATTTCCGTGTTGCCAGTTTAAGAAACGTCGCATTAACGGGGCCGTATTTTCATAACGGGCAAGTGACCACCCTTGCTGAGGCCATTCAAATCATGGCACAAACGCAGCTTGGTATTACGATGAGTGATAGCAATATCGAAGACATCGAAGCG
>NZ_JAWOWF010000632.1:0-576 GCF_033340295.1 Vibrio sp. 1401 | reverse complement strand
GGACCATTGAAAACGTATTCAATTCTGAGCCAACGCTAAGCGTGGTCATTAATTTCCTTGGCGGCATTTATTTCTTGTATCTGCTGTTGAAAAACAAAGTCGTATAAACATGATCGTCATAGAGAAACTAACCAAAGCATTTGGTTCGAGTAAAGTCGTTGATAGCGCGGATACTCAGTTCGAAAAAGGCAAAGTCACGTCGATCATTGGCCCAAATGGAGCAGGCAAGAGTACCTTACTTTCCATGGCTTCTCGCCTAACAGAGCGAGACGGTGGTAGCGTCATCATCGACTGTAAAGAGATCGCTGAGTGGGATACCAAAGAGCTGGCGAAAAAGCTTGCTGTGTTGCGCCAAGCGAACTCAATCACGATGCGATTTACCGTGAAAGAGCTGGTTTCTTTTGGTCGGTTTCCTTATTCAAAAGGCAATCTCACCAAAGACGATCATGCGGTTATTGCACAAGCCATTAACTACTTAGACCTTCAAGATATTCAAGATAAATACTTGGATGAGTTAAGTGGCGGTCAGCGTCAGTTGGCGTTTATCGCCATGGTGATTGCTCAGGATACGGACTA
>NZ_JAWOWF010000631.1:0-576 GCF_033340295.1 Vibrio sp. 1401 | reverse complement strand
GCTTTTCCACCGGCCTCAATTGCGTATAGAATGAACAAAACGTCTTTTTGAGTTGACGACAATCTCATCCCTTCCCCTTATTCATGTCTGATATGAATAAGGCTCCCACGAAGGAGCCTTATGTAAACCTTATTCATGTGTCACATGATTAAGATCTAGTTCACGGAGTCTTTCAACCCCTTACCAGCTTTGAACCCAGGAATGTTGGCCGCCGCGATCTGGATGTTCTCTCCAGTCTGGGGATTCCGCCCGGTTCGCGCTGCGCGTTCCTTAACGTGGAAAGTACCAAACCCAGTGAGCGCTACTGTCCCACCCGCTTTAAGCTCCTCTGTCACTGAGTTGATCAGCGCATTTACCGCAGCTTCGGCCTTTGCTTTGCTAATGTCAGCGTCTTCGGCCACTTTCATAATCAGTTCACTTTTGTTCATCGTTATTCCTGTTTGTTTTCTTGGTTACTGTTTACACCTGCATACTCTGGGGTGTGGTTAGTGCTTTCTTCGCCACTCCCAAGGGGGAGTTCTCTCCGATTCCGGTAATGCCCAGAGACCTCGCTTATCGGCTTTGGCTTCGGCCTCC